>JAEZNV010000013.1 GCA_023441725.1 Actinomycetes bacterium
GCCACGCCTTAAACGGCTTGCCCCTAGCCTAATCCCAAAAGTCTACCCAAGCAAGAGTATCTGGGTAGAATTAGGGTAGAAAGTTTTTGAAGCCTATATCTCGCGATTCTTGAAACATGCCGTTTTACATGCGATTATATGAAGTTGTATAAAATTATAAAACACCAGCTCAAATAGAAATACAAGACCTCCTAAAGCGGGTGTCGACGGTTCGAATCCGCCCGGGGGCACCAGAGGAATATCGAGCCCGGTACCGCTATGGTGCCGGGCTCTTCTGGTCTAAGGGTAGGATTCGGACCGTCGACACCCGCGTCACCAATTTCCCCGCGGGGGGAGTTTTCGAATCCGCCCGGGGGAACCAGAGATTTGCCGAGCCCGGTACCACCACGGGGCCGGGCTCTTCTGGTCTAAAGATATGCCGTGGTTTTCGCTACTTCAGATGAAGAAAGCGCCCGTTTGCAGGGGGAGCAAACGGGCGCAATTGAGCGAATGTATTTGCGTCAGCAGCCGCTGTGGGCAACGTCTTGATGACTAGTTGGTCGTACCGGAATCGTCGCCTGAATCAGTACCAGAGCCAGAAATCGAAACCGTCAGCGTAATCGTGCTGTCGGTGGACTGCTTGCCGGTGGGGGAGACGCCCGTAACGGTGGCGTTCTCGTTGCCACTCACGGGGTTGCCGTTTTGATCGCAGAATGCGATGTTGTAGAACCCGGCGTTGTTGAGTGCGGTGACAGCGGCGGAGATGCTCTTTCCGTACAAGTTACCCGGAACGCTCGCCTTACCGGACTTCTTGGCGATGACGACGGTAATCGTGGCGCCCGGCTTTTGCTTACCGCTGGGGTTCCAGCTAATGACCGTGCCCTCGGTAACGGAGTCGTTCTCCTGGTAGCTCACATCGACGCCAAAACCGGCCATGTCGAGGGCATTGCGCGCCTGGGCCTCGGTCATGTCGGTCAGGTCGGGGACGGACGTGGTATCCGGGCCGCCCGAGCCCTTGTACGAGATGGTCGTGCCTTTCTCGACTTCCTTACCGGCTTCGGTGCCCTGCTCAAAGACCTGGCCCTCATCGGCCTCGTTGGCCTCCTCGGAGGCGTTGCCCTTCAGGCCAACGCTTGCCAGTGCGGCCTCGGCCTGGTCCTTGGTCAGACCGAGGAGCTGCGGAACCTCAACCTTTTCGGAAGGCTTGGGGCCCTTGGAGATTACCAGGTTCACCTTTGTGCCCTTGGCCTTCTTGGTGTTGCCGTTGGGCGTCTGCTCGGCGACCTTGCCCTCGTCGACGTCGTCGTTGTAGCTCTGATCGACGGTGCCAACCTCGAGGCCGGCCTCCTTGATCAGCTCCACGGCAGTCTGCTGGTCCTTGCCCAGTACGTCGGGCACCGTGACCTGCTCGCCGCCAAAGAGCCCTGTGGCAAAGGCCACCACAATGCCGATAACGGCGACGGCGGCAACCACGGCGGCGATAATCTTGTTCTTGTTGGACTTGGGCTTCTCGACCTCGTAGGAGCCTGTGGAGCCCGAAACGGCGCTGCGGGCGGTGTTCTGGCCGCTGACGCCCGAGACGGGACGTACCATGGCGCGCGTCTGATCGGAAAGCTCGCGGGTCTTGGTGGCGCCCAGCTCACCGGGGGCGCCGATGATACGCGTGGGCTCGGAGATGTTGACGGCGCGACCGGACAGGTAGCTGTTGAGCACCTGACGCAGCTCGTCGGCCGTCTGGAAGCGATTCGCCGGGTCCTTTTCCATGCATTTGAGGATGATGCGCTCAAGATCGGCGTCGACGCCGGAATTGATCTGGCTCGGCGGGATGGGCAGCTCGTTCACCTGCTTGAGTGCGACCGAGATAGCGTCGTCGCCGTCGAAGGGCACGCGGCCGGTGGCGCACTCGTACATGACAACGCCCAGCGAGTAGATATCCGAGGTGGGACCGAGGTCCTGGCCGCGAGTCTGCTCGGGGCTTACATAATGGGCGGTGCCCAACACGTTGTTGTCCTGCGTGAGGTGGCTATTCTTGGCGCGCGCGATGCCAAAATCCATCACCTTGATGTTGCCGTCGGGCAGCACCATGATGTTTTGCGGCTTGATGTCGCGGTGGATGATCTCGTGCTTGTGTGCGACCGAAAGCGCAGAGCTGATCTGCGAGCCGATCTGCGCGACCTTTTTGGGGTCGAGGGCGCCGTGGCTCTTGATGCCGCTCTTGAGGTCGGTCCCGCGCAGATACTCCATGACGATGTAATAGGTGTCGCCGTCCTTGCCCCAATCGTAGACGCCCACGATATAGGGGGAGGAGAGACCGGCTGCTGCCTGGGCCTCCTGCTTAAAGCGTGCGGCGAAGGTTGCGTCGCCAGCATACTGCGGCAGCATGATCTTGACGGCAACCGTGCGGTCGAGGACCTGGTCCTGTGCACGGTAGACGGTCGCCATGCCGCCTGTCCCCACCTTATCCTTGAGGAGGTATCTTCCCCCGAGGACCCTCTGTTCCATTCCTGCTCCTAACATAACTATTCGCTCAACGATGTGTGTAGTACCTAC
>JAEZNV010000083.1 GCA_023441725.1 Actinomycetes bacterium
GCCAATCTCCGGCATAGGCCTCGGGGTTCGTCTCAATCGCATCGGCGTAGCGCTCCAGGCGCTCCTCGAGCACAAAGTTCTTAGGCGTGCGAACGTGGACGGCTCCCATGAGGCTCCTTGGTCATAAGTATGGAACGTATAGCTGCGCGTTCCGTCAATGGGTTGAAAAAGGGGTGGGCATAGTTTGCCCGAAAGACGCGGTGCGGCTCGACGGCGAGTCGTCGGTGCCTACAGGCGCTTGAGAATCACATAGCGGTTGAGATCGCCGCTGCGACCGTCAGCATGGAAGCGCTCAAGCTCGCGCATGGGGACCTCGCCGCTCTTGTAGAACGTACGGACGCCGCGCACCAGGTCGGTGATCTGCTGATCGTCAAAGTGATGGCAATAGCGGTAGGCGTGGCGGTCGTTTTGCCAGCCAATGAGGTGGTCACCGGCTTCAAACTGCGCGGAATCGTAACCCTCAAACGGCGGGGTGAGCTCGGCACGGGCCTCGGCGCGAACGGCCTTGCGCGCCATGCGCTCGTCGTTCATAAACTCCCAAAAGCTGATGGCGATGATGCCGCCTGGGCGCGTCTGCCGCACCAGGGCGTCGAGCACGCGTACGCGGTACTCGCACGACGGTACGTGGTGCATAAAGCCAAAGCAGACCGAGATGTCGGCGAGCGGGGCGTCGAAAAGCACGTCGGGCGTCTCGGCGGGGTTGAGCTTCATAAGGGCGTCGAGCACATCGAGCTCCTGGAAGTGCAGGTTGGGAATGCGCAGGGCGTGGCCGTGTGCATCGATAGCCAGGTCTTGGCACGAGTCGACGCCATAGAACTCAAACGGACAGCTGACATTTGCCGAGGGATTTGCGCCGTCGACGCCCTTGGCGGCAAGTGCGCCGCCGGCGGCAAAGTTCTCGAATCGCATATTGCCGCAGGCAAGATCGAAGACACGGACGGGATGCTCGATCGTGGCGACGTCGAGCTGCCCGAGCGCGATATCCATGGTGCGCACCCAGCCGGGCCACGGGGCCTGGCGCGTATCGGAGAAGGAGGCGGAGTGCTCGCGATAGAACGTGTTGTTGAGCTGGATGAGCGATGAGGCGAAATCGCGGTTCACGGCGCGGAACTCCCTCCGTTGGCGGTGCGGAATAAACAGTATGACCATACTACCGTTAACGCCGCAACGGGGACAACTGAGCTAGGCGCCATTGCTTTGTTTGGACACATTTCCGCAGCTCATATGCACCCGCAACCGCCGGTTGTCAAAAATCTCACTAGAATAGGTGGCATGCTTTTGGCAGTGGCGGATAGATTTTTAACTGTGCAAGGCGCCTTAAGAACAAATATGGTCCGGCGGCACGGCTGGCATCACATAGGAGGAACCATGAATGTAGAAACTGCGCAGCGGCTCGCCGACCTTCGTCGCAGCAAGGGTTTTAGCCAAGAAGGGCTGGCGCGAAAGCTGGGGCTGTCGCGCCAGGCGGTCAGTAAATGGGAGCGCGCGGAGAGCTCGCCCGATACCGAGAACCTGATCTCGCTCGCCAAACTTTATGGCGTGAGCCTGGACGAGCTGCTCAATCCGAGCGATGAGATCGAGGACGATATCGAGTTTGAGAACGAGGACCGCGCCCGTCAGCGCGAGGCCGAGGCGGCAGAGCGTGCTCGCACCCATGAGGCGGCGGCGCGCGCTACCGAGGCGGCAACGCAGGCGAGTGATGCTGCGGCCAAGGCGGCGCAAGCGGCAAGTTGGAGTGCGCAGGCCGCCAATGCCGCTACGGCGCAGGCGACGAGTGGCACCGCAGTTGGCTCGACTCCGGTGAAGGGCCCGTTCCAGTCGTTCCCGTATTGGGCCGTGTGCTGGCTACTGTTCTTTTTGCTGATGTTCCTGTTTGGTGCCGGTCCCTTTGCCGCGCTGATCTTCTTCACGATTCCCATCTATCACTGGGTGGCGCGTGCGCTCGATGGCGATTGGGCGCGCGGGGATATTCAGGTCGGTTCGGCACCGGTGACAGCTAGGGCTCAGAATGTTTCCGCTTCGGTTGATGCTGGCGTGGCTACCGCGACTACCGCTGACCCGATCGCCAAAGAGGGTGATGAATGATGAAGCTTTCGCATGAATCCAAGGTACGCTTGGGCGTTGGCATCGGAGCGTTTGTGCTTATTATCGGGCTTGTATTTGGTGCCTCGCGGCTATTGGCTCATTCCAATATGGTGCGAACGACCGCTATTCTATCCGGCGATTTGTCTGATTTTGACGATATGTTTGACGACGATGATCTCTTGGATAGCGGTAACTATTCCGCTCGGCCTCAGCAACTTTCGAGTGCGACCTTTGATGCTGATGAGTTTCGCTACCTCGATTTCGATATCGATGCGGCTACGGTGGACGTCAAGGTTGTTGATGGCAACAAGGTTCGCGTTATCGAGCGGGGACGCGTTGCCAATGGTATGGATGCCTCCAAGGCCGCGACGCAAAACATCGCATCCGTCGAGGACTCGACGCTCAAAGTTTCTCAGTTTGGAAGTGATGACGGTAAGGCGATTGACCGCTCGGTTACGGTTGAGCTGCCGCGCCGTGTTGCCGAACATCTGAAGGGAGTCAACGCGCACGTGGGCTCGGGTGATCTGCAGATTGCCGGTGTCATCTGTGATGGTTTCGACCTTTTCCTGGGTGCGGGAGATGTAGAGTTTACGGGCAGCGTGACTGATGCGCTCAGCGCTGAGGTCGGGTCGGGCGATGTGACGTTCGAGCTCTACCAGGCCCCCGCGAAGTCGATGGACGTGAGCGTGGGCTCGGGCGATGTGGAGATGACGGTTCCGAACTCGACGGGCTTTAAGGCGAGCCTCACCTTGGGCAGTGGCGACTTCGAGAGCGATTTCCTTCCGCTTGGCTACGACGGCGAGACCATATTGAATCATGAATTCGACAACGGTGATAAGTCTGCCACGTATCGTTTTAAGGTCGGTTCGGGCGACATGTCGTTTGATCCGGAGTGACGACGGCGGGCTAAGTCCGCAAACTTAGATGCTTAGATGCGCTGTTTGATGAAGGCGTCGGGGCCGCGGTCGGCTTCGGCGCCTTTGCCTTTACAATGGGGACATGGAACAGATTATCTTGAACATACTCGACGCCCTGCGTCGCGGTGAGACCGTGGACGACAAAGCGCTCGTCAAACTGATACATGCTGAGGCGCGCCGCGAGGGCGCCGATAAGCGCGATTTGGCCAAGCGTCGCCTGCTGCCGTTTTACCAGCGGGTGAAGCGTGAGGAACCGGCGCGTTGGGCGGCATGGAATGTCAATTCCGAGCTGGAGCGTCAGCTGCTGCAGGTGCTTCGCATGAAGCCTCGTCGCACGGCTTCGGGCGTGGCGACCATTACCGTTATCACCAAGCCGTGGCCGTGCTCGGGCGATTGCCTGTTTTGCCCCAACGATCTGCGCATGCCTAAAAGCTATCTGCATGCCGAGCCGGCGTGCGCCCGTGCGGAGCAAAACTGCTT
>JAEZNV010000107.1 GCA_023441725.1 Actinomycetes bacterium
CGTTCGAGCGCCTGTGCGGTGGTAACGGCAAGGCGGCCGTTGCCTGCTCCACTATCGCCGGCACGGCTATGACCACGCCGGTCGCCCTCGCCGAGGTCGCCCCGCGCTATGCCGAGCTTGCGCCCACCGCGTACGCCCAGATCGCCACCGCCGTCATCATCACGGCAATCATGGCTCCGATCCTGACCGGCTGGGTCGATAAGAAGTTCTGCCACGGCAAAGAGGATCTGTCGGTCGAAGGCGTCGAGGCTATTGAGGAGGCCGTCGCGACCGACATCGACGGCGAGTAATCGTCGACGCGAGTCAATCAAGCCGGCGTGTGCAATTCGCGCCGTATAGGCGCCCGAACGAAAGCTGTCTTGCAGTGACGTTCGGGCGCTCTGCTATTATTCCCCTTACCCCTGCGGAGTAGGGGGTGTTTGTTGCCCAGACTCGAATCGGGCGATTCTGACCACTTGAGTATTGAAGGGATGGCGTCTAGTGGTTAAGGCACTCAAGATTGAGATATTCCTGCTATGCATGATAGTTCTTATCGGGCTTGCCGCGCGAAGCCGTCGCTCCTTGTTCTCGAGTACCCAACAGCTTCTGTTTAGCATGCTGGGCTACACGTCTGCTGCCTACATTTTCTTCGACATGATCTGGACGCTCTCGGACGGCGTGGGCACTCCTGTAGGCATCACGGCCAACTGGATTTCCAACGCGGTCTCGTTTTCGCTGTTCGCCATCGCGTGCCTCATTTGGTTTTTCTATTCCGAGACAGTGCAGGGCTCTCGCCTTTTGACCGCGCGCTATAGGGTTGCGATCGTGACGTTGCCAACCGTATTGGTGGTCGTGCTGGCATTTACCAGCTACTGGACGCACACTATGTTCTATATCGATGCGCAGGGCGTATATCGTCGCGGAGCGCTTTATATGATTCAACCTATCGTTAGCTACTGCTACATCATATATACGTCCTTGCATGCCTTTACTCAGGCTCGAAAAGTCGAAAGCCTGCAAAAGAAGGCCATTTATCGCACCCTCGCCTTTTTTGCGGTTCCCGCTCTGGTGGGCGGTACCTTCCAGGTTTTGTTTTCGGTACCGGGCCTTTGTGTCGGTATAACGCTGAGCATCCTGCTGCTCTACATCATCTACCAGGAGCAGCTGATCTCGACCGACCCGTTGACTGGCCTTAACAATCGCAACCGTTTTGAGACCTATATGCTGTCGCTCTTCTCAAATGTGGGTCATACGGACGATGTGTATCTGCTTATGATGGACGCCGACGGCTTTAAGCAGATTAACGATCGCTATGGACATGTGGAGGGCGACCATGCCCTCCAGGTCATATCCGCTGCGCTCAAAGAAGTCTGCTCGGCGTCTGGTGGCTTTATCGCACGTTATGGCGGCGATGAGTTCGTGGTGCTTCAAAAGGCGACGGCAGAGCAGGATATCATGCATCTGTGCGCGACAATCAACGATGAGCTCGCGCGCGCCGAGGTGCCGTATGCATTGCGGATGTCCATCGGTTGCGCGCGGGTCGGCGATAGTGTTGATACCTGGCAAGACTTACTTCGCGCTGCCGATGCGGAGCTCTATCGCGTCAAGGCCGAGAAAAAGAAAGCCGGCGTACAAATACGCTAGAAAAGGGGCATACGACCGTGTTTGGTCGTGCGCCCCTTTTGCGTTTGTGGGGGGCCACCGGCCATAATGCCCAGGCGCGGTGCGGCAAGACGGGCGTCTGCCGCCGCGGCTCGGTACGAAATCAACGAGAACCAGTGCACTCCATTAAGCTGAAGCGTGCGAACGCCCTCTCTAAAAAGGTGAGCTCGCTAGGCTTTTTTGGGTTTGTTGACGATGATGATGCCGCCGCAGACCAACAGCAGGGCAACGATGACGGTAGCGGGGCTCGTGCCAGCGCCCTCACCGAGCAGCAGTGCGCTCAGCAGCACGCCAAAGACGGGGTTCATAAACCCAAAGACCGAGACGCGGCTGACGGGGTTGACGGCAAGCAGGCGCGACCACAGCGAGTAGGCGACCGCGGAGATAAGCGCCATGTAGATGATGAGCGCGATGGCGGGGGCAATCGCCGTGGGGGAGAGCGCGCCACCCATCAAAAAGCCAATGGCGGTGAGGACCAGGCCGCCGACCAAGAACTGCCACCCGGCAAGCAAGACGCCGTCGTGTTCGCGCGAGAAGATGCCGATCAGGCAGGTCGAAAGGGCACCCGCGACGGTGGAGACCAGGATAAAGCCCTCGCCGTCGAGCGCAAAGCCAAAGGTGCCGTCCGCGCCCGAAAGGTTGATGAGCGCGACACCGGCAAAGCCCAGCACGCAGCCAAGCACCTTGGCCGCATCGAGCTTTTCGGTGCGAAACGCCAGGGCGGCAAAGAGGATGGCTAGGAAGTTGGCGCTGGCCTCGATGATGGAGCTCGACATGGCGCTTGCACGGGAGAGACCAAGGTAGAAAAAGAAGTACTGGCCGATGGTCTGGAAGAGCGACAAGATGCAGATGGGCTTGATATCGCGCGCTTGCGGAACGAGCGGTCGGCGCTGGACCGCGCTCATCCCAACGATAACCAGAGCGCCGGCAAGGGTGAAGCGCAGACCCGCGAAGAGCAGCTGCGAGGCGCTGTCGTGCGCGGGAATGCCAAAGAGGCCGTAGCCGATCTTGATGCAGGGGAAGGCGGAGCCCCAGAGCGCGCAGCAAACGAGGCAGCCCAGGATGAGTCCGGGCAGGGTGGCGAGATACGGCTTGCGGCTTTCCATGATGTCCTTCCT
>JAEZNV010000142.1 GCA_023441725.1 Actinomycetes bacterium
AAACCGTTGCGAGGCGTGCAAAACGTCTTGGATGTGTTCGATTCACATACGTTCCCGCCATACGCTACCAGCGCTTTTGTGCTCGCGGTCTTGCTGCGTGCCGCAAAGGCGCTGTTTTGTTTTTGCATGAGCTTTTCGTAGCGCCGCTATTTCGGCGGCTGTATTTAGCTTCGTGCATCGGGTTTTGAGCATGCCGATGGGGGTGGTTTGCCGTATGACTACCGTAAGACGGGCCGATCTTTCTTGTGTCGTCCAGGCGGGCGGGATGTCCTCGCGCATGGGCTGCGATAAGGCGCGCATGGCGTTTCGCGGCGAGCCACTCATCGAGCGCGTGCTGGGTCGGCTGGCGCCAGTTGCCGGCGAGTTAGTCGTGACGACTTCGCGTCCCAGCGAGCTTGCCTATCTTGAGGAGCGCGCGTTTGGCGGTCTTGTTCCGCGCGTGGTAGCGGACCTTGAAGGGCCCTCGGGTGCCATGCGTGGCATCGCGAGCTCGTTGGCCGCGGCTCGGCTGCCTCTCGTGGCGATCGTCGCCTGCGATATGCCGTTTGTCTCACCGGAGCTCATCGGCACGCTTGCCGATCGTGTTGAGGCCGAGGCGCTCGACGTGTGCGTACCGCGCGAGGAGCGGGGGATTGAGCCGCTTTGCGCCGTCTGGCGCCGTGACGCGTGTGCGCCGGTTGCCCAAGAGTTGCTCGCCTGCGACCGCCAGCGGATTCGCTGCCTGATCAATCGCGTTCAAGCTGGTTATATGGATGAGCCGCAGATCGTTAAGTCCGCGGGTTCGACGCTCTGCTTCGAGAACGTCAATACGCCCGAGGAGTTTGCGGCGGCCGAGTTACTCGCCTAGACGATTGGAGTTGCCATGTCTCACGATATCTGTCCCGACACGGGAGAGCCTTGCACTTGCGATGGTTCCGAGCCCTGTACCTGCGGCTGCGGTGGCTGTGGACATACTGCGGAAGAGGAAGCGGCCGCTGCGGCGTATCGTGAGGCACACCGCGAAGGCCCGTCCGGTGATGCCCTCGACCACGAGCGCAAGATTATCGTGTCGTTTGACAGCACCTTCGATGTGATGGAATGCGAGCAGCTGTGCCTGGATGCCGGTGTGCCCGGGCGCATTATGCCGCTGCCCGGCTCCATCACCGCCGGCTGCGGCCTGTGCTGGGCCATGCCGTTCTCCGGCGATGCCCTCGCCGCCTTCCGTGCTGCTACCGAAGGCCGCGTAACCCCCGCCGACTACCATCAACTCGTCCTCTAACCAACCACACCACCACAAAGGTGCCTGTCCCCAATGTGGTGGTTTGGAACATATGGACGAAACAGCTTCGAAACACGGATTTCGCGGGTCAGGTGCTCAAAAACGCATCTACCTGCATCGTAATCAAAACGAAACATCTGCCCGTGGTCTTATTCGTAACTTTGCTGCAACAGTGCGATATTATCCATACTCGATAAAGCTCACGGCGCATGGGGCGCCGCGAACAACACTTTTCGTTTCCCATCATTGGAGGAAGCATGAGCTACACGCAGAAAGTTCTCGACGAGCTCAAGGCCCGCTATCCCGAGCAGCCTGAGTTCATCCAGGCCGCGACCGAGATCCTCGGCACCATCCAGCCGGCGCTCGACGCCCACCCCGAGTACGAGGAGGCCGCCCTGCTGGAGCGCCTCGTCGAGCCCGAGCGCATCGTTATGTTCCGTGTTCCCTGGGTCGACGACCAGGGCAAGGTTCAGGTCAACCGCGGCTACCGCGTCGAGTTCAACTCTGCCATTGGACCCTACAAGGGCGGCCTGCGCTTTAACCCCACGGTCACCCTGGGCATGCTCAAGTTCCTGGGCCTGGAGCAGATCCTCAAGAACAGCCTGACCACCCTTCCCATGGGCGGCGGCAAGGGCGGCTCCGACTTTGACCCCAAGGGCAAGTCCAACAACGAGATCATGCACTTCTGCCAGTCCTTTATGACCGAGCTCTATCGCCACATTGGCCCCAACACCGACGTTCCCGCCGGCGACCTTGGCGTTGGCGGCCGCGAGGTTGCCTACCTGTTCGGTCAGTACAAGCGCCTGACCAACGAGTGGACCGGCGTCCTTACCGGCAAGGGCCTCTCCTTTGGCGGCTCGCTCGCCCGTACCGAGGCTACCGGCTACGGCCTGGCCTACTTTGTGGACGAGTACCTCAAGAGCCGCGGCGACTCCTTCGAGGGCAAGAACGTCGTCGTTCACGGCTCCGGTAACGTCGCCATCTACGCGGTCCAGAAGGTCTCCCAGCTCGGTGGCAAGGTGCTGGCCTGCTCCGACACCCACGGCTGGGTCGAGGATCCCGACGGCATCGACTACACCGTGCTCGAGCATGTCTATAACAAGAAGCGCTCCGGCCACGACAAGGGCGTCACACTCGCTATGTACGTTGACGAGAAGCCCAACGCCGTGTGGCACGAGGGCGACGGCCGCGGCGTGTGGCAGCTTCCCTGCGACATCGCGCTGCCCTGCGCTCGCGAGAACACGCTGCTGCTCGAGGATGCCCAGGCGCTCGTCGCCAACGGCTGCAAGGTGGTCGGCGAGGGCGCGAACATGCCCACGACCATCGAGGCCACGACCTACTTCCAGGAGAACGGCGTCGCCTTTATGCCCGGTAAGGCTGCCAACG
>JAEZNV010000063.1 GCA_023441725.1 Actinomycetes bacterium
TGATGCGGGCCTCGAGCAGATCCAGGCGCTCCTCGCGCTGGGAGCCGCCGATAATCTCGCCGATACCGGGAACCAGGCAGTCGGCGGCGGCGACGGTCTTGCCGTCCTCGTTCATGCGCATGTAGAAGGCCTTGATCTCGGCCGGGTAGTCGGTTACGAAGGTCGGGCGCTTAAAGTGCTCTTCGGTCAGGAAACGCTCGTGCTCGGTTTGCAGGTCGATGCCCCAGCTCACGGGATAGTCAAACTTGTGGCCGGCAGCCACCGCCTGCTCCAGGATCTCGACGGCCTCGGTATAGGTGACGCGGGCAAAGTCGGAGTTGGCGACATGGTCCAGGCGCTCGAGCAGACCCTTGTCCACAAACTTGTTGAGCATGTTGAGCTCGTCGGGGCAGGTGGCCATAACGTCCTTAAGGACGTACTTGAGCATGGCCTCGGCGTTATCCATGTAGTCGTTGAGGTCGGCAAATGCCATCTCGGGCTCAATCATCCAAAACTCGGCGGCATGGCGCGTGGTGTTGGAGTTTTCGGCGCGGAAGGTGGGGCCAAAGGTGTACACGTCGCCAAAGGCCATGGCAAAGTTCTCGGCATTGAGCTGGCCGGACACGGTGAGGCTCGCATGCTTGCCAAAGAAGTCCTGGCTCCAGTCGACCTCGCCGGACTCGGTGAGGGGCGGGTTTTTGGGGTCGAGCGTGGTCACGCGGAACATCTCGCCGGCGCCCTCGCAGTCACTCGTGGTGATGATGGGGGTGTTGACGTAGACAAAGCCCTGCTCCTGGAAGAAGCGGTGGATGGCGGCAGCCGCGACAGAGCGGATACGGAACACGGCGCGGAACAGGTTGGTGCGCGGGCGCAGGTGCTGCTGGGTGCGCAGGAACTCGACGGTGGCACGCTTCTTCTGCAGCGGGTAATCCGGGGCGCTGACGCCCTCGACCTCGATGGAGGTGGCAGAAAGCTCGAAGGGCTGGGGCGCATCGGGGGTCAGCTTGACGGTGCCGGTGCAGATGAGTGCGGCTGAGACGTTTTGGTGGGCGATCTCGTCGTAGTTGTCGAGCGCCTCGCGGTTCATGACGACCTGCAGGTCGCGGAAGCAGCTGCCGTCGTTGAGTGTAACGAAGCCAAAGTTCTTCATGTCGCGGACGGACTTGACCCAGCCGGCAACGGTGACGGTCTGGCCACCGAGCGACTCGGCATCGGCATAGAGCTGCGCGATTTTGGTGCGGTTCACGTATCCTCCCATAACGGTTGTACGGATTATTTCCAAACAGTTAACCATTCTAACCCGCGAGTGGGGGCGTAGCAAAACGTCAGGCGTGATGTATGGGCGTGACGTGGGCGCCGCGCAAGCGCCGATTTCGCGGTGTCTAGTGCCCGCAGATGGCTTGGCGTATGAGAGCAGCGTAGGTGTCGATTCCCGCCTGGGTGAGGTGTGTGCCGTCGTCGACAAGGTATTCGCTGTGGCCCTCTGAGGCACCGTTCCAGTCGATGACGCCGGCGTTGTCGTTTTGGGCGCAGACGTCACGAATCGTCTGGTTATTGCGGTCCTGTAGCTCGAGCGGTACGCGCACGGTCACAAAGTAGATGGGCTTGCCGCCCACGGCATTAATCACGTCCTGCACCTGCTGGGGGTCGCGGATGAGGCCGTTGGTGCCAAGCGCGCAGATGACCACGCTTGGATCGTAGTTGGCACTGTCCTGTGCATAGACATCCTGGAAGGTGTAGAACTGGCGGCTCACCATGCCGTCGATGTACGCGTTGGGAAGCGCCGCCTGAATGCCAGGTTGGGAACCTGCGGTGACCGAGTCGCCGATCATGAGCACGCGGGCGTCGCAGGTTCCGGTCGCCTCGTCGTAGGTAAAGCTCTTCCAGTCAAGGTTCTTCGGGACCTTTTCGGCGATAGGTCCCTCTTTGGGTTTTTGCTTGGCAGCGTCATCGGATGCGGTGTCGCTGGGCTGGGATTCTTTACCGGATGCGGGCTCGGCGCCCTTGTCGTTGGCTCCGTTGTCCTGGGACGAGGTCGCGTTCTGGACAAGCTCGGGACGGAGCTGCTCGGCGCGGGCGGTGGCGATGCCTGCCCAGTCAAGCGGCGCGAAGGCAAGTGCGGCGACGCATGCGGCGCCAAGCGCGGGGAGCACCATGGTGGGTGCGAGGACGTGCTTTCTTGCCGTGCTGTCCTGTTGGGCCGGCTTGTGGGACCAAGGACGTTCGACGAGGCGATAGAAAACCTCGGCTACCGCAAGGATCAGTACAAGCTGTAATACCTGCTCCCACCAGGCGATGCGGGTAGTGCGGGTTGCAGGGTTCATAAGAAGCAGTAGGGGATAGTGCACCAGATAGACCGAGAACGAACGCTGTCCCAACCAGACGAGCGGCTTGACCGACAACAGACGACGTACGATACATTCCGTGTTTTGCACGCAGGTGATAAGGAGCCCGGTGAGCAGGGCAAACAGCAAAAAGCCGCCGCGGTAGAGCCAGGCGCTCTCTCCGGTCAGCATGAGTGCGCCGGCTATAACGGCAACGAGCCACGCGATAGAAATCGCGTTGACCTTTGAGATGCCCTTGTTGGCGCCGGGGGTATGGATGTCACCGCTCAGCATTTCGCGCAGACGCGGCGCGGCGATGGCGGCTAAGGCTCCGCATAGAAGCTCGGCGGCACGGGCGTCGGTTCCGTAGTAGACGCGCGATGTGTCGGCGGTGGGATTAAACATGAGGACCATGGCTGCCGTCGATGCAAGCGCGAATGCGATCGTGATGCCGATGGCGGTGTTGCGTGACCTGGTTTTGCTGCACAGCGCCATAAGGATGACCGGCCATACCAGATAGAACTGCATAGTGACAGCGCAGAACCACAGGTGCGTGAGCGGCGAGGGGAGTCCTGCAGCTGCGAAATACGAGACGTTGCGGAAGATGTAGAACCAGTTGCTCAAAAAGAGTGCCGATGGCAGGGCGTCCTGCTGCACCTTAGGGAGTAGGCTCGGGGCCGCGATGTAGGTGGCGACGGCGGTAAGCGCGATGGTCACGACGATCGGCGGCATCATGCGCGCAATGCGGCGGCAGATATAGCGCGGGTACGAGAATCCGTCGCGTGCCGTGGCCCGCATAATGCTTTTGGTGGCGAGATAGCCACTCAGCGTAAAGAAGAGCGTAACGCCCAAAAAACCGCCGGTCAGGCGGCTGGGGCGAAGGTGATATAGGACGACGCCGGCGATGGCGAGGGCGCGGAGCCCGTCGAGCGCGACGATGCGTTGGTTGCGTTGAGGCGCGGCATGTGCGGCGCCCGTGGGTGTGTTTTGCATCGATCTTCCTCCAATGTCGACCTAGCAGTCTAGCGCTCTGCGCGGACAAAGGAAGGGGGTTCGTGCGGTTGAACAACATGCCGCGGGACGATGCTTCGCTACGCAAAAGCCGCACCTGCGTTGATGCTCAGCTGCCTATATAGAAACGTTTCAGAACCTCTACATAGGCAAAAACAACAACACAGATGCGGCAAAGATGCACGGGTGGTTGACCCGTTATGTGACGGCAGTCTGCTACTTGGTCTTGGCAACCAGCAGCGGATCACCAAGCTTGACGAGCGGGTTGCCGCCGATAAGCGTTCCAGACTCGCCGACATGGTCGATGCTCTTAAGACGATTGAGCTCGGAGACGATGACGGTCACGATGTCCTCGTGACCAGCGGCCTTAATGGCCTCGCGGTCGAAGCTGATGAGCGGCTGGCCTGCCTTGACCACATCGCCCATCTCGACAAAGCGGGCAAAACCC
>JAEZNV010000088.1 GCA_023441725.1 Actinomycetes bacterium
TGCTAGGACCTACAGAAGGGTGCGACAAGCACACAACGTTTAGGAACACTCGGGAGCCGACAGATACTAATGTGACGCTTATGCAATCACGTTCGTATAGGTTACGGGGAAATGGGTTCGATTTCAAGCGTGAACTGCGTTTTTTTACTCGTGTGGAGACTTTTTCGTAATCTTATGGACAGCGGTCTCCACAACTTGACGATAAGCAGTTTGCCCATACGCCTTTGAGGTAAAGTATCCGGAGCCAACGATTCTGGAACGATTAATCGAGAAAGGTGCCCGCGTGCTCAAAGCAGTCGTTTTCGATATGGACGAAACGCTTCTTAGCATCAACCTCAACGCATTCATCCTTCGGTATTTTAAGGATGTCTCGTCGATGCTCGCAGACATCGGGCGGCGCAGCCGCGGTGGCACAATGGCACGCCTCGGCACCATCTTGGTCGACCTCAACGCCAACCGCCGAAGCGGCACGGATAATCGCACCAATCTTGAGTTCTACCAAGAAGAGGTTGAGCGCCGGTGCGGCATTTGCCTCTCGGACCCACTCATCTACGAGGCGTTTACCTACTACGATCGTGAAGTCCTGCCGTACAAGAACGACGATATCATCAACGCCCACGCCATGCCCGGCGCGCACGCCGCGCTCCAAGCCGTACAGGACGCAGGACTGCGTTGCGCGCTCTTTACCAACCCCAGCTTTCCGCAGGGGGCCATCGAGTGCCGCATGGGTTGGGGCGACCTGACCGACGCCCCCTTTGAGCTCGTCACGCACATGGGAAACACCACCCGCTGCAAGCCCGATGCCACCTACTATCTAGAGCAGCTTCAGGTGATGGGGCTCGAGCCGCACGAGGTCCTTATGGTGGGCAACGATCCCAAACGCGACTTCCCCAGCCCCACCTGCGGCATTCAGACTGCCTATGTGGGCCAAGGCAAGCCCAGCCGAGCCACCTGGTGCGGAACGATGGAAGACTTCGCCCGCGACTTCAACGCCGTTATCGAAGCCTTCTACGAACACCAAATAGCCAACGAACTGTCATAGCCAATAGAACAACAAACGAAGATAACGCCGACGTTTTGGCAACGACAGCGAAAGCCCGCCAGAGCGAGCAAGGTGCCTTGAAACAAGGCGGCATTGACCTTCTGGTCATGCCGCCGAAGTTGAAAGGCAGATTGCCGCTCTGGCGGGCTTGCAGCGTCGGCTGGTTACGCGGTTTGGTAAAACCGCGTAACTAGCATACTTGGGTCTTGCCGATCATGATGTTTAGGATCTCGACGTCGGTATCCTTCATGCCCACGCGGCCCACGTAGCCCATGCTGGCGATTGTCTGCTCGACGGTATCCTGGATCAGGCCCTCACCGGCGCGGAAGCCGCGGCCCTGCATGGCCATATCGTGGCCCAGAATCGCAGCGTCAACGGCAGCGGAAATCTTGGCGGCACAGCTTGCCTTGGCGCCATCGCACACGATGCCGCCCACGTTACCGAGCGTGTTCGAAACCGTCGCGCCAATCTGCTCGCGCGTGCCACCACACAGCCAGGTAATCGCGGCACCGGCACCGCATGCGGCGCAAATAGCACCGCAAAACGCCGAGAGCGCACCAATATAGCTCTTGATATGCACGGCGATCAGATCAGACAGCATCACGGCGCGCACCAGGCGATCATGGTCGCAGCGCAAATACTCGGCATACTCCATAACGGGCAAGGCACAGGTAATGCCCTGATTGCCCGAGCCGCACACGATGGCGACCGGCAGCGCGCAGCCGTTCATGCGGGCATCGGACCCGGCGGCCGCACGGGCACGGGCACGGCAGGCGACGTCATCGGCACGAGCGCCCAGCAGCGTACGGCCCACCTCGGCGCCCCAAGCGTGCGCCAGGCCCTCGGCACTGATCGCACCGTTCAGCTCAATCTGACGCTCAACGGCAGCGCGGGCGTCCTCAATGTCACCGTCCTCGATAAAGTCGATGATGGACTCAATGCTCATAGGGGTATCGGCGTTATCTGCCGCACGCTCGGCCACGACGCGCTCGGCGCAGGCGGCACACTCCCCCGCCGACTTGCCGCACACCGGAATACCGTCGAGCGTATGGCACGTGACATTGGTGTGGTGATCGGTAATTTCGACGACCGCGGTATGGCCCCCGGCCGTGGCAGTCACCTTGATGTAAAGGTTGGGCACACCTTCGACAAGCGCCACATCGCAGTAGCCGGCGTCGGCGAGGAGCTCGGCCACGCGAGCGCGGTCTTCATCGTTAACGCTCTCGAGCACCTCGAGCGCGCTCTTAGCGTCGCCGCCCACGGCACCCAGCACGGTCGCGGCCTCAATACCGTGCATACCGCCCGAGTTGGGCACGGTCACGCTCTTAACGTTCTTGATGATGTTGCCCGAGCAGGCAACATCCATATGATCGGGCTCGCAACCGAGCGTCTGGCTCGCCAGCGCTGCTGCATAGGCAACGGCAATGGGCGCGGTACAGCCGAGCGCGCAGACAAGCTCGCGGTTCAAAACATCGCAAAACGCGGCATCACGGATGGAATCGGTAGGCATAGGTATCTCCTGCTTGCATAACGGGCTGGGCTCTCAAGAATGGTTAGTTCCTTTATTTGATAACAATGCATCAAAAACCGCAACCATGGTTCCGGCGGACGGCGCTCGAGCACAAATTGGTGGCATTATTCATGAGAAGCCGATCTTGTTGCATGCTAAAGCGTTTGACCAAAAAACGCCCGAGCGTTTACGCAAGAGTCGCGCTATCATGCAGTCGAACGCGGTAAACACCTTTAGCATTTGCGCCGCACAGACCAGAGAGGAACCATCCATGAAGA
>JAEZNV010000015.1 GCA_023441725.1 Actinomycetes bacterium
CCACGCGACCGTCCTCAACGCGTGCCGCAAAGGCGCAATCGGCATAGCATCCCCCGCATGTGGTCACCACGGCGCGACCGTCACGCTTCACAGCAGATGCCATCTCGATTACCCCTTTCATCAGCCAAACACAACAGGCCAAAAGCCCGGCAACGAGCCCCAGACCCAAAAAGCCTCCCGCACGGCAACGCCCCGCGGGAGGCCAACGTCAAACAGGCGGTACTTTACGCCTCGGACTTCTTGGCGTAGACAAACCAGTAGCCGAGCGCGATCAGAACCGCGCCGCCCACGATGTTGCCCAGCGTGGCGGCGGACAGGTTAAACGCAATGCCCGCAACGTTGAGTGCATCGGCGCCGGCGACGTCGATACCATAGCCGCACGCGTGCATCACGGCACCCATGGGCAAAAAGTACATGTTGGCGACGCAGTGCTCAAAACCGCAGGCCACAAAGGCGGCGATGGGCAGCAGAATGCCCACAACCTTATCGACCACGGTCTTGCCGGCGGTACCGATCCACACGGCCAGGCACACAAAGATGTTGCACAGGATGCCGCGGAAGAAGATCGTCACCCAGTCGATCGTCACCTTGCCGGCGGCGACGCTTACCATGGAATTGGCGACCGCCTCGCCGTTGAGCTTGTAAATGCCGGCCATGTACACCAAAAAGACGATGAACAAGGCACCGACAAAGTTACCGACCCATACGACGACCCATGCCTTGAGCATCTGAGCCAGGGTGATCTTTTTGCTCTTGAGCGCGCAGACCATAAGCGAGTTGCCGGTGAACAGCTCGGCGCCACACACCAGCACCAGCACCAGGCCCAGGCAAAAGCACAGGCCGCCCACGACGCGCTGGGCACCCCAGCCCAGCGTGCTATCGCTCAAGAACACGGTAAAGAACAGGCCGCCGAAGGCAATGAACGCACCAGCAAACATCGCCAAAACAAAGCCCTTTGCGACCGGCAGGTTGGCCTTGGTCACGCCGGCGGCCTCGGTCTTGGCCTCGATCGCGGCGGGCGCAAGGCAATCGGGAGCGGGATATTCTGCCTTGGAATCTGCCATGTCAATCACTTCTTTCCTAATCAGCAGGGACAAGCGCTCCTATTGCTCTTGTCCCAAGCGGACAAAGTGGGAAAAGTCGTTGGCGGCCACGGCGTCGTACACGGCGTCGACGGCGTCAAAGACCTCCGGGGACATAGGGTTGTAAAACTCCGTATCGCCCGGCTGAATCCCTATGAAGACGATATCTTCGCACGATTGCTCGATTTCCTCGATCAGAATCGACAAAGGGAGCGAATGCGTGGTGAACATCGACTTGCGGGCCACATCACGTTTGTCGAGCAGGCGAATGGCGCCGACGGGCAGCGCCATATCGGCGGCATCGACCAAAACCAAACGCGGCGGACGCTCACGCTTGACCTCGATGATGTCATCCTCGGGAGTCTGACCGCCATCGATGGTGTACCAGCCGGCAAGCGGCGCGTCCTCCATCTTTTTGGAGAGCACGGGGCCGGCGGCATCGTCAGCACGCAGCACGCTTCCCGCCGTGAGCACGATACCCGCAAACGGGGCGCCGTTCACACAACCATCCACAACGCGACCCATTACTGCAACCTCCCCGTCAGATACACGCCCGACACATCGCGCACGCGCTCGACCAGATCACGAAACTTCATTAAGAACGCGACCTGCTGGGCATGCAGGCCAAAGTCGTTATCGAACACCGAGATGCCGGCCTTGGCCGAGCCGCGAAAACCGCGCTCGTCGAGCAGCGTATCGCAGGCCTCGAGCAGCGACGGCACCGCCGCCTTGTCGAGCTGGCACTCGCCAAAGGAGCGGATGGCCTCGAACTTGGTCTTGGCCTCCCCCTCCGGCAGCGCGTCGATAAGCGTATAGAACACGTTCACCGGCACCGACAGGCGCGGCTCAAAGCAGTCGAGCACGCCGGTATGGTGGCCCACGGCGAGCGTGTAGTACAGCACGTCGCAGGCCTCCTGGGGAACGTCTTCCTCGGTCTCCACAAACTTACGCGTGAGCTCGTAAAAGACCACCTGGTCGGGCGCATGGTCCAGGCAGGGGTCGGCGACGCCCTCGGCAGCCTCGTCGCTTGCGCGCGAGGCATCGCCAAAGGAGCCGCCGAGCATACCGGGACCCGCAAAGTAACCAGAGCGGTCCGTGAGCTCCATCTAGCGACCTCCGGCCAGCACAAGATCCTGCAGCGCCGAGTAGACCTCAACGCGGCGTGGATCGTCCTGCTTGTCGATGAGCAGCGCCATGGCACCGCGGATATCGCCCTTGGGCGCACCCTCGAGCGTATCCATAAACTCATTGGCAAGGTCGCGGCCGTAACGGTAGCCGCTCATGGCGCGAGCCTCGCGCTCGATGGCAACGCGCAGCTTGTACGGAACGCCGGGGTGCAGGATATCGGCCTGCTCGCCGGCGGCCTCCACCGTGGTCTCGGCATGGAGCTTTTGGTCAAGCAGACCGAGCGCCATGGCAAAGCCGTAGATGGTCTGCGCGGGGCTGGGCGGGCAGCCGGGGATGTAGACATCGACCGGCAGAATCTTATCCGTGCCGCCCCAGACGCAGTAGTTGTCGTAGAAGATGCCGCCGGTGCAGCCGCACGCGCCATAGGACACCACGATCTTGGGATCGGGTGCGGCCTCAAACGCGCGCAGGGCCGGCATGCGCATGGCACGCGTCACGGCGCCGGTGTACAGCAGCACATCGGCGTGACGGGGCGAGGGCACGACCTTGATGCCAAAGCGCTCGACGTCAAAGACGGGCGTGATGGAACCGAAGATCTCGATCTCGCAGCCGTTGCAGCCGCCGCAGTCGACACGGTAGACGTACACCGAGCGCTTGATCTTCTTAAGAAGGGTCGCCTTGGCCTTCTCGATGCTCTCGTCGAGCTCGATCTTGGTCGGGCGGTACTGAAGCCGCTCGGGCAAAAGCGTGGGTTCGGCCA
>JAEZNV010000022.1 GCA_023441725.1 Actinomycetes bacterium
GTGTAGTCGAGGGCAAATCCATATCTTAGACAAGAATTCGCGATTTGCAAGCACATCCACGCACCCCACATGAGCTGCGCGGTATACTCATGACATGGAAAGACGCGAACATACATACGGTTATGAGAATGCTGCGGGCGTCACGCCGCCGCCCTGGACGGGTCCGGCGGTGGGCCTGATGGACCTCGATGCATTTTTTGCGAGCGTGGAGATGCTCGATCATCCCGAGTGGCGCGGCAAGCCGCTCATTGTGGGTGGAGACGCCGAGTCACGCGGCGTCGTGTCCACATGTTCATACGAGGCACGTCGCTTTGGCGTGCATTCTGCCATGGCCTCAGCCGAGGCGCGGCGCCTGTGCCCACAGGCCATTTGGACGCACGGACACTTCGATCGCTACCGTGAGGTGAGCGCGCAGGTCATGGCGATTCTCGCCGACGAGACACCGCGCGTGGAGCGTGTGTCCATCGACGAGGCCTTTATCGATATTACGCCGGGCCGGTTCGCGCCCGAAGACCCGCTGCTGGTTGCGCGGCGCATAAGCGACCGCGTGGCAGCGCTGGGGGTGACGTGTTCCATCGGCGTCGGCTGCAACAAGACCGTGGCCAAAATCGCAAGCGAGCGCGACAAGCCGTTTGGTCTGACCATTGTGCGCCCCGGTACGGAACAGCGCTTTTTGGCTGCGCTGCCGGTATCTGCCATGAGCGGAATCGGGCGTTCGGCCGAGGAGCGACTGCGTCGCATGCGCATCTATACACTCGGCGAGCTTTCACGCGCGCCAGAGTCCACCCTGGCTGCAATTTTTGGCGTGAATGGCGAGCGAATGCGTCAGCGTGCTTTGGGGCTCGAAGTATCCGAGGTCACCGGCCTGGATGACGAACGTGAAGTTAAATCGGTGAGCAATGAGCGCACCTTTGCGAAGGATTTGACTGAGCGTGGGGATATCGAGGCGGCGATTGCGCTGGTGGGCGAGTCGGTTGGGCGCCGCCTACGTCGTCAAGGGCTGACGGGTGCCACGGTAACGCTCAAGCTTAAGTATTCGTATGGCAGCGGACGCACAGCACAGCGCCGCTTGCCCCACCCCACCGACGACGAGAATATCTTTGTGGCCGTAGCGCTCGAGCTGCTCGACAATATCTGGCAAGAAGGCATGCACGTGCGTCTGGCGGGTATCGGCATGAGCGACTTCAACCACCAAGGCGGTATCCAAACTGACCTGTTCTGCGAGATCGATGACCGCGGAGCCCAATCCAGCGACCGCCGCGACCTCTCCGTCGCCATCGACGCCGTCCGAGACAAATTCGGCGACACCGCCCTATCCTTCGGCCGTCAATCCCGCTTCTCCTCCCAATGATTTTTCTGGGACGGGGATTAAAAAATCATTCTGGCGCTATCGGTGCTTTTGATTATTTTGGGACGGGGATGAAATAATCATTTCAGGCCTCATTTCGCCCTCTGAATAATATTTGTCCCGATTCCCGTAATGCGCGAAATCTGGGCAATCGTAAAGCCTCGATGTTTCAGCATTGCTAACAGACGATTCCGTTCTTGCTTCGGCAACGTCTTGAGCTGGTAGGGCTCAAGTGGAGCCAATAGAGCCTGTGCGACTTCCAAAGCATCCATATCGGAAACGTGTTTGCCTTCAGGCAAATAATACGGATTGGGCTTACCGTCTGTACTTGTAAGGTAAAACGCCTCAGAACCACCAAAAAGTTCGACAATATCACTGCAATCGCAGATTTCAGGCGTACCGAAATACTCGTGGAAGCTACTCCACCGATACATGGGTGCAGAAGATATGCCTGCCTTCGCTGGGTTGTCGTGAATGTAACGAACGCAACGGAGCAACTGC
Organism: Actinomycetes bacterium; assembly: GCA_023441725.1. The sequence continues at coordinate 1,850 of JAEZNV010000022.1, forward strand.
CCATCATCGGAAATAACAACACTCTTAAAGCGTTCTTGAAAAACTGGCCCACGCCTGCCTGTCTTCAAATTAAATCGCATCGCATACGCTGTATCTATGGCGTGCATCGCAGCACTCATTTGATTTTCGGGGTCATCAAATAGCAGATGCACATGATTGTCCATCAAACACCAAGCAAGCAACCGAATATGGTCGGATGTAAATCGCTGACTCATCAGATTGAGGAAATAGCAGCGGTCGTCATCGTCCTCAAAGATCAGCTGGTCAGCACAACCTTTGACCATAACATGATAATGACCGAGTTCGGATAACACACGGGCAACGCGAGTCATCGAAGCCCTCCCTTCCGAGTTTGCGATAGCTACAGCATACAAAAGAAGGGAAAAGAAAAAACCGAACCGCCCAACAAAGATGAGCGGTTCGGTGAACGGTAGGAATGATTTATTTATCCCCGTCCCAGAAAAATCATTTAGAGGAGGTTGAGGGGGAGCTGGGGAGCGTCGCCCCAGAGCTTCTCGAGACGATAGAAGTCGCGCGCCTCGGGGGTGAAGACGTGGACGACGACCGAGCCGTAGTCCATGAGCATCCAGGTCTTCTGCTCGCGACCCTCGATGGAGAACGGGTGCTCACCGCAAGCCTCGGCGACCTTCTCCTCGATCTCATCAACGATAGAATCGACCTGACGGTTATTGGTACCGGTGGCGAGCACAAAGTAGTCGCACACGTCGGAGAGCTCGGTCAGATCGAGCACCTGCACGTCCTCGCCCTTCTTGTCGTAGGCGGCCTGCGCGGCGGCGCGGGCGACATCCTCGGCTGCGACACCGCTCGCGGACAGCGAAGCGGCGGTACGGTCGGACGTGGCAACGAAGCTCTTGTGCTCCACACCTTCAAGAATCTGCTCGTCGGTCATGGTCTCGTCGGCCATGGAATACCTCTTTCTAGACGCACCCGAGCTAGCGTAGCTGGGCGTAATGGTTGTAAATCGTAATAGCCGTGGGATAAAGATAGCGCCCGGACTGGATCACGTAGACCAGACCCTGCGCAAAACAGGAGAAGAACAACTCGTCAAGCGTCGACTCCCCCACCATCTTGCGCAGCGCGTGGGCATAATCACCATGGCGGTTGGGTTCGATGGCATCGGCAACAAAGACCACCATATCGAGCGGCGTCATGTCGCAGGCGCCCACGGTGTGACGGTCGACAGCCTGAAAGACCGCCGGCGACAGCTCGGGAAAAAGCTGCGGAAGCTCATAGGCGGCAACCGGGCCATGCAAAAGCGGCGTCGCGGCAGACGGAGAGCCGGCAATCTTAATGCCGTAATGCAGAGCGCGCGTGACCAGCTCGTCGTCGGAGAGCACCTTGTCCCAGTCATGAATCAGGCCGGCGGCGGCGGCATCAAAGCGGTCGACACCGTATACCTCGGCTAGATGCAGCGCAGTCTCGGCAACCCCGAGCGAATGCACGTAGCGCTTACGTTTATCTTTCATACGCACATCGAGCAGCTCTTGAATGCGCTTGAGGAGCGCGCGCTCATCGCCCTCAAACTGATCCTCTACCGACAACGTAGACCCCCATCACTCAAAATCTTCTTGACCCAGATTGGCATACAACCCGCGTTTGCGAATATAGCCGAGAACGGACTCGCTCGTAAGATAGCGCACGCTCATGCCACGGGCAACTCGCTTACGAATGTTGGTCGAGCTAATCGCCAGCGCCGGAATCTGGATATAGCGCACGTCGAATGGCAGCCCCGATTCCTTAATCCGTGCCCGGGCCGTATCGATGTCAAAGCCGGGACGCGTCGCAGCAATAAAAGTTGCCAGTTCGGCAATCTCACCAGCATTGTGCCAGGTAACAATATCGATAATCGCATCGGCACCCGTAATAAAGTAGAGCTTTACCTGAGGCGGATAAAAGTCGCGAAGGGCATGAAGCGTATCGGCCGTATAGGTCACACCAGGACGGTCGATCTCGAAACGGCTCGCCAAAAAAGCCGGATTCGCAGCGGTGGCGAGGACCGTCATGGCATAACGGTCCTCGGCGGGCGTCACCGGTTTGTCGAGCTTAAAGGCGGGAGAGCCGGCCGGCATAAAGAGCACGGCGTCCAAGTCGAGCGACTCGCGCGCCTGCTCGGCGGTAACCAAGTGCCCGTAATGTATCGGGTCGAAGGTGCCACCCATAATGCCAAGCCGAAACTCCTGCCCATCCTTGATAGGCAGCTCAGGCAGACCAATTCCACCGCGCAGCGACATGACTTACTCGCCCTCCGGGGTCTCGACATCGTCCGCGACTTCTGCCGCATCGACAATCTCAACGCCATCGTCCGCAACATCGGCTACGTCAATAACCTCAACGTCTGCGTCCTCGAGATCCTCCTCGTACTCCGAGAAGTCCTCGGCGCCCTCAAAGTCAAAGGCGCGCTGGCAAATGCGGACCTCGTCGCCCGCACGGCAGCCGGCCTTCTCGAGCGCGTCGTCAACACCCATGCGCGCAAACTTATGCTGCAGGTAGATGACGGCTTCCTCGTTTTCCCAGTCGGTCTGGATGACCATGCGCTCGATGGCGCGACCGACCACGCGGAAGGCATGGGGCTCTTCCTGAACAATACGGAAACGCTTCTCACGCTGCAGGCGACGGCGCTCCCACTCATCGTCGCGCAGATCGACCGGCTCATCGGAGACAGCCAGCTCGGCGCGCAGCTTAGCCACCTGCTCGCCCACGGCAAGCATCAGCGTGTTGAGGCCGGCGCCCGTCAAAGCAGACACGGCAAAGAACATATGCCCGTCGTCGAGCGCGGCGCGTTTGAGGTCGGCAATCTTGTCAGCCGTGCCTGGCGCATCGCACTTATTGGCGACAACGATCTGCGGGCGCTCCGAAAGCTCGGCGCCATACTGCTCGAGCTCGCGGTTGATGATGCGATAGTCCTCGACCGGATCGCGATCCTCAAAACCACCCGTCATATCGACGACATGCATGATGAGTGCCGTGCGCTCGATGTGGCGCAGGAACTGATGGCCCAGGCCACGGCCCTCGCTCGCGCCCTCGATAAGGCCGGGGACGTCGGCAACGACATAGGAGTACTCGCCGGCACGCACCATACCCAGGTTGGGCACGAGCGTGGTAAACGGATAGTCGGCGATCTTGGGTCGGGCGGCACTCATGCGCGCGATAAGCGAGGATTTGCCCACCGAGGGGAAGCCCACGAGCGCGGCATCGGCCATGAGCTTCATCTCTAGCTCGATCCAGTGCTCCTCAGCCGGCTCGCCCAACTGGGCGAACGCGGGAGCACGGCGCACCGATGTCACAAAGTGCGTATTGCCCAGACCACCGGCGCCACCAGGGGCCACGACAACGCGCTCGCCATCATGCACCAAGTCGGCAATCTCGAACATCGGGGTCTGCGTCTCGGGATCGAGCTCGCGCACCACGGTGCCCATGGGAACCTTAAGAATCAGGTCCTCGCCACTCTTGCCGTTGCGGCGGGCGCCCTGACCGTGCGTTCCGCGCTCGGCACGAAAGTGATGCTTAAAGCGGTAATCGATCAGCGAAGACAGCTGAGCATCGGCCTGGATGACGACATTGCCGCCACGACCGCCGTCGCCGCCATCGGGGCCGCCCTTGGGGACAAAGGCCTCGCGCCTAAACGACATGCATCCGGCACCGCCGTCGCCGCCGCACACGTTAATGCGGCTGATATCGGTGAACTGTGACAACAGAATCGCCTCCTACAAAAAGAGGGAGACCCTTGAATCCTAAAACTCAAGTGCCTCCCACATATGTGCTCTATGAAGGGTGAATTACGCGTTCGCGAGCGGGCGTACGCTGACCCTGTGCTTGATACCCTTGTGGAACTCAA
>JAEZNV010000029.1 GCA_023441725.1 Actinomycetes bacterium
CCTGCGGGATCGCTCGACTACCAAGCGCCCTGCCGGCACCCGCGGGTAGCCGACCAAAACCGCCTGAAGGGTCACATTTATCTGATAATTGAATCCCCGGCGTTATGCCGCTCGCTGGCGTTGCCAAAACATCGGCTGCTACGTGCCTTGGGCGCTAGTGACCGTTGCCCTTACATCTGTAACGAGTTGCTTACGCATCTCTAGGGTTCTCCGTACTATCATGAATCAGATTGAATTGAGATGATGATAGGGAGCGCCTTTTTATGATTGAGCTGCTCAGGCGTTTTGGTGGTAAGTTTCGCCGGTATATGGTGATTGGCCCTGCGTGCAAGTTGATTGAAGTGATCTTTGACCTGCTGACGCCGCTGGTGATTGCCCAGATGATTGATAAAGGTATCGGTGCGCACGACGTGAGTGCCGTCGTCCACTACGGCATGGTGCTCGCCGCCATGGCCGTGATCGGCATCTCGTTTACGCTCGTCTGCCAAAAGATGGCGGCGCTGACCTCGCAGGGCATGGGCACCGACATTCGCGGCGCGCTCTACCAGCACATCAACAAGCTGAGCTATGCTGAGCTCGATCGCTTTGGCACGCCGTCGCTCATCACGCGCATTACCAACGACGTCAACCAGGTGCAGCTCGCCGTGGCGCTGGGCGTGCGTATGCTCATCCGCTGGCCTTTCCTGGCGGTGGGCTCCATGGTCGCGGCCCTTGCCATCGACCTTAAGCTCGGCATGATCTTTTTGATTTGCACGCCCGCCATCGGTCTGGTGTTTTGGTTTGTCATGGCGCGCTGCATCCCGTATTACAGGCAGCTGCAGGCAAAGCTCGATCGCATCGCGCTTATTTGCCGCGAGGGACTTTCGGGCGCCCGCGTGGTCCGGGCGTTTGTGCGCGAAGACCACGAGCGCGAGCGCTTTGCCCAAGCCGCCGACGACCAGGCCCATACCGCCATCGCGGTGGGCAAGCTCTCGTCGATTCTCAACCCCGTCACGTTTTTGGTGATGAACCTGGGCGTATGCGCCATCCTGTGGGTGGGCGGCATCCAGGTCAACGTGGGCGAGCTTACGCAGGGCCAGGTCATGGCGTTTGTGAACTACATGACGCAGTCCCTGACCTCCATCGTGTACGTCGCCAACCTGGTCGTGGTCTTTACCAAGGCGAGCGCCAGTGCGTCACGTATCAACGAGGTACTCAATTGCGTGCCGAGCATTACCGACGAGGGCAACCAGCCGGTTGCGCTGCCCGAGCCGGGCGAACTGGCGGGTGGCGCTGTTCCGGTCCCGGCGCTGAGCTTGAGCCATGCGAGCTTCTCTTTTGGCGCCGGCGCTGCCAACGCCGTCAATGACGTGACCCTGGAGCTGCCGCTGGGCAAAACGCTCGGCATTATCGGCGGCACGGGCAGCGGTAAGTCGACGCTCGTCTCGCTCATCCCGCGCCTGTACGACACGGGCACCGGCAGCGTGAGCGTAATGGGTGCCGACGTGCGCGCCTGGCCGCTCGACCAGCTGCGTCATGTGGTTGCGACTGTTCCGCAGCGCGCGTCGCTCGTGAGCGGCACCATCCGCAGCAACCTGACCTGGCGTGACGAGTCGGCGACCGACGAGGAGCTCTGGGCAGCGCTCGATATGGCGCAGGCGAGCGAGTTCGTGCACAACAAGCCCCAGGGCCTCGACGCCCCGGTCGAGGCGGGCGGCAAGAACTTCAGCGGCGGACAACGTCAGCGCCTGACCATCGCACGTGCCCTGGTGGGCGCTCCGCAGGTCCTAATCATGGATGACTCCGCCTCGGCGCTCGACTTTAAGACCGACGCGGCGCTTCGCCACGCCATCCGCGAGCGCAGCGTACGCGGTGCCGCCGCGGGCGGGCTCCTGCTGACCACGGTGATCGTGAGCCAGCGCGTTTCGACCGTGCGCGACGCCGACATGATCTGCGTACTCGATCACGGATCGGTCGCGGGCTTGGGCACGCACGATGAGCTGTACGCGACCTGCCAGCTCTACCGCGAGATTTGCCAGTCGCAGCTTCGCCGCGAGGAGCTCGAGGGCCAGCAGGGGAGCACGGCGCCCGCGTCCGCACCGATCGCCTCCGCATCCGTCTGCGCAAAGGAGGGCTGCTAAATGAATCCGTACACCTCTTCCGGTTCGGTCGCCACGATGACGGCCAACGTGTCCGGCAACGATAACCTCAACGACCTGGGTGACGGTCCGCGCCAGCCCGGCGACCCCGAGCGCTACCCCGTAGGCGCGGTAACTCGCCGCCTGCTGGGCTACGTCCGTCCGCACCGTATTTCGTTTACGGCGTCGTTTGTGAGCGCCGCCATCTCGGTGATCTTGCAACTCTATACGCCCATCCTCATCGGCGAAGGCATCGACCTGATCGTCGCCGCCGGACAGGTGGACTTCGATGCGCTGCTGCCGCTTGTCACCAAGCTCGCGATTGTCGTCGTAGGTGCTGCGGCCTTCCAGTGGCTGCAGGGCTACTGCGTTAACCGCCTGTCCTACGAGACGGTGCGCGACATGCGCGTGGAGGCGAGCGACAAGCTCAGCCGCATGCCGCTCAGCTTTATCGACAGCCATGCCCACGGCGACCTTATGAGCCGCGTGGTCAACGATGTCGACCAGGTTGGCGATGGCATGCTGCAAGGCTTCACGCAACTCTTTACCGGCGTTATCACCATTGTGGGCACGCTCGCGTTTATGCTCTCCATCAACCTGACCATGACGCTCGTGGTGGTGCTCGTCACGCCGCTTTCCATTTTTGCAGCCGGCGCCATCGCTAAGCTTTCCAACAAGAGCTTTACGGCACAGCAGCGCATTCAAGGTCAGCTCGGTGGCCATATCGAGGAGTATGTGGGCGAGCAAAAACTGGTGGATGCGTTTGCCTACGGCCCGAACGCCCAAGCGCGCTTCGACGCCCTCAACGCCGAGCTCTATACGGCAGGCGAGCGCGCGCAGTTTATGGGTTCGCTCTCCAACCCCGGCACGCGCTTTATCAATAACATCATCTATGCCGTGGTCGCTGTGATCGGCTGCGTGGGCGTGATCACGGGCGTGCCCGCGGCGCTTACGGTGGGCGGCG
>JAEZNV010000102.1 GCA_023441725.1 Actinomycetes bacterium
ATCATCATGGGCGTCAGGTTGCCAAAGAAGATACCGCTCGCCTCGACCGAGATCAGGTCGCGAATGCCGACGGGCGAATTGGGATCGAGCCAGACGGCGATCGCATAGGCAACGATGCCAAAGAACAGGTACAGGAACATGCAAAAGCATGCAGCAACGAGCCACGGCGCCTGGACGCTCGACATGGCAGCCCAAAACTGTCCCATCTGACCGGTCACAATCAGATAGACGATATAGCCAACCAGCACGACGCCGATAAAAATGGCACCGCGACGCGCACCCTTGTTGTCATCGCCGCCCGAGGCCTCAACCTCGACCTGGGGCTTAGAAGTATGCTGAGAGGACTCCTTCATGAGGCTCCTTCTGACCGTCCAAATATCTTGCATATTGTACCCGCAAGGGCCACAAGCAGAACGTAAAGCTATGGGCCAAATGGGAATTGCTGATGGTTTGCTCGGAAATAAAAAACCCGAACTTCCGTGGGAAGTTCGGGTCTCAGATTCATGGTAGCCCGTACCAGATTCGAACTGGTGATCTCCGCCTTGAGAGGGCGGCGTCCTAAACCGCTAGACGAACGGGCCATAAGCCTCAGTAGAAAAGAAGTGGTAGCCCGTACCAGATTCGAACTGGTGATCTCCGCCTTGAGAGGGCGGCGTCCTAAACCGCTAGACGAACGGGCCACATGACATCTGCACTGCCGTGCTGCGAGGAAATATATTACGGGACAAAAAACGCAAGCGCAAGAAGAAATTCTAAATTGCCCAGATTTTGTCGTGAGGTTATGGAAAGAGCAGGTCAGCCTGGTAGTTACTTTGGGACGGAGCCAAAGGATGATTATTCTGGGACGTGGATTTAAAAATCATTAGGTACACAATGATTTTTAAATCCCCGTCCCAGAATAATCATCCCTAGAAGGCTACCCCAGGTTGAGGTGGGCCAGGAGTGCTTCGCGCTCGTTGGGGATGTTATCCTCGATCACTGCGTCGAGGGCGGCGTTGAGCAGCTGCCCCATTTCCGGCCCGGGCTTGACGCCGGCGCGAATCAAATCCCCGCCATTGATGGCAAGCATCTTGAGCGTATAGGGCTCCCCCGCCGCCAGCAACTCGCGTGCCAGAGCGCGCATCTCCTCGATCGTCTCGACGTAATAGAAGCACGAGGGCGCCTTGCCGAGCGTGTCGGCACGCTTAAGGTCCATGAGCTCGTCCATCAGACGCGGCGTATCGACACCCTCGCCCGAAAGCGCGCGCATCATATTGAGCAGGCAGGATCGCTCGGGACGCAGCGGCTTGTCATGGTATTTGATCAGCAGGCACACATCGCGCACCAAATCGTGCGAGAGCGCCAGGCGATCCATGATGACACGCGCTTTCGTGGCGCCGAGCTCGGGATGACCGTAGAAGTGGCCGCTGCCCGCATGGTCGACCGTAAAGCAATCGGGCTTGGAAACGTCGAGCAAAAACGCCGCCCACATAAGACTCGACGAGGGCGCAACACCATCGCACAGTGCCAGCTCCCCTGCCACCGTCAGCACGCGGGCGATATGCTCGTAGACGTTAAACGCGTGATAGACACTGCGCTGATCAAACCCGCGAGCAGGCGCGAGCTCGGGCACGGCGGCGCAAATAAGCTCGGGGTAGCGCAGCATCGCGTCTCCCCCATGACCGGTCGAAAGAATGCCTTCGAGCTCAATGCCCACGCGCTCGCGTGCCACGGCATCGAGAAGCGGCGCGCACTCGGCAAGTGCCTGTTTGGTCGCGGGTTCAATCATAAAGTCCAGACGGCAGGCAAAACGCACTGCGCGCAGCATGCGAAGCGCGTCCTCGTTAAAACGACGCTTGGGATCTCCAACGGCGCGGATAAGCTTGCGCTTCAGGTCGCCCTGGCCATCGTAGCGGTCGACAAGACCGCGCTGAGGATGCCAGGCCATAGCGTTAACGGTAAAGTCGCGACGCGCCAGATCGTCCTCAAGCGACGCCGCACGCTCCACACTCTGGGGATGGCGACCATCGGTGTAAAAGCCGTCCAGGCGGTAGGTGGTGACCTCAATGCGCTCGCCATCGCAAATAGCCGTGATGCCACCGAATTTAATGCCCGATTCAACCACGGCAATATCAGCCGCCTCGAGCGCCGCTTTGGACTCCTGCCACAGGCCGCTGCAGCACATGTCAACATCGTGGCTGGGACGCCCCATCAGGGCATCACGTACCCAACCGCCTACGTACCAAGCCTCAAGTCCGGCTGCCTCGAGCGCGCGCAGGACACGGATGGAGGCATCGGTCGGCTGCGTACCGTTGAGCGAAACATTGCACATGCCTATGGCCTCCTGCGACTATCAAATTGGCTATCGATTGCATCTGCAAGAAGTCTAGCAAGAAACAGCCTCTACTGCACACGCAAGTCTGATAAACAAAAACGCATCCGTCCTGATCTAAGACGGATGCGAATTAGTCGAACTATTCAGGCGAGGTGCCGAAACTAGCAGACCTGACGAACTTCGATGTGCTTCTTATATTCGTCCACCTTGGCAAAATCGCCCAGACCCGGGCACTCGACCACGTTGGCGCCGGTGGCCATCGAGAGGCGCAGGGCGTCCTCGACGCGCTCGGGGGCGTCGTGCCACACGGACAGGAAGGCAGCGAGCGAGGAATCGCCGGCGCAGACCGTCGACAGCAGCTTGACCTCAAAGGTGCGGTTCGCAAACCAAATGTGCTCGCCGTTAGAGAAATAGGCACCGGCGCCGCCGAGGGTCAGCAGCACATTCTTGGCGCCCTTAGCGTGCAGTTCGGCCATCGCGCGCTTGACGGACTCGTCGTCGCCACCGCTCACCTTGATGCCAAAGATGTCGAGCAGCTCGTCATCGTTGGGCTTAATGAGCAACGGCTCAATGGCAATGAGGTCGGCCAGCTGATGGCTCGAGATATCGAGCACGAACTCGGCGCCTTTGGCCTTAACGCGGCGAAGTACCTCGGCCAGGAAGTCCTCGGAGGTGTTGGGGGGCAGCGAGCCGCTGATAACCAGGCAGGTCATGTCGTCGAGCGAATCGATAAGCTCAAACATCTCCTGCTCGTTGGCTTCGTTAATGGCGGCACCGGCATTGACCATGTTGTACTCGGTGTCGGGACCGGCGTTGAGGAACACGTTGACACGCGTGATGCCGTCAGTCCACACGGGCTTGACGGGCACGCCAAGGGCCTCGGCGCCCTTAACGATGAACTCGCCCGAGAAGCCGGCGAAGAAGCCAAGGATCGTGGTGTCGACGCCGTAGTGATCGAGCGTAAACGAGACGTTGAGACCCTTGCCGTTGGGGGTGTAGACGGCGTTACGGGTGCGCGTAACGGTATTGGCGGACAGGCCGTCGCAGGCGATGTTGTAGTCAATAGCGGGATTTGCAGTGAGCGTATAAATCATGAATGTTCCTTTCACGAAGCAACGTGTTAATGAAAGTATATTCCACGCTTTGGCAAAAGGCTACAACAACTCGGCGAACGGTGTGGAACGCGTGAAGGGCGGCGCCGAAGTTCGGTTGGGACAAAAAAACGGCGCCCTGACCGAAGTCAGAGCGCCGCATGCGCACGAATTTGTCGCGTCTCGCTTACTTGCGATCGAGCTTACGGACAGCAACGCGCTTGCTGTACTCGTCAACGTGACCGAAGTCGCCAATGCCCACGGACTCGGCAACGTTAGCACCGGTGGCCATAGCGAGCTTCATGGCCTCCTCGACGTTGTCGCGATTCCTGTACCACTTGTGCAGGAATGCAGCGAGGGTGCAGTCGCCGGCGCAGACGGAAGAGACCAACTTGATGTTGAACTCACGCTTGGCGTACCAGATGTCCTCGCCATTGGAGAAGTAAGCGTCGCCGCGGCTACCACGGGTGAGCAGCACGTTCTGGACGCCGGCGTCGTGGGCGAGCTTCATGGCAACGCGGACCTCGTCGTCGGTGTCGACCGGCACGCCGAAGATGGCCTTCATCTCGTGATGGTTCGGCTTGATGAGCAGCGGCTTCTTGTGAGCGAGCTCCTTGAGCTTGTCGGAGGACAGGTCCAGGACGACGTCGGCGCCACGGGCCTGAGCATGCTCCATGACCTGAGCCAGGAAGTCGGGCGTAGCTTTGGGAGGCACAGAACCGGAGACAATCAGGCACTCAAGATCGCCCGCGGTGTCCAGGATGTTGTAGAGCTCCTTCTGGTGCTCCGGCGTAATCGGTGCGCCGGGGTTAAGGATGCCGTACTCGTGCTGGCCATCGTTGACGTAGGTGTTGATACGCGTGATGCCGTCGGTCCAGACCGGGCGGCACAGGCAACCCAGGTTCATGACCTCCTCGACGATGAACTTGCCCGTGAAGCCGGCGAAGAAGCCGAGTGCGACGGTGTCGACGCCCATCTTCTTAAAGGCGAAGGACACGTCGAGGCCCTTACCGTTTGCCGTGTAGCTGGCCGAGCCGGTGCGGACGTTCTCGTCG
>JAEZNV010000111.1 GCA_023441725.1 Actinomycetes bacterium
CCATGCAGTGCGAGCAGAACACGCTCAACAAGCTCTGCAACGGTATCACCACCATCAACGACTCCATCAAGGCGCTCGACGCCGTGCATCAGAAGGCCGAAGCCCTCGATGGTCAGGAGCAGGCCAACGTGTATGCACACGAGGTCGTTCCCGCTATGGATACGCTGCGCGCCGCCGTGGATGCCATGGAGGAGATCGTGGCCGCCGACTACTGGCCGGTCCCGACCTACGACGACATCCTGTTCTACGTGTAGGACTGGGACAGCATACCGTCACGGTTGAAAGCCGGGGTCCGCATTACGCGGGCCCCGGCTTTTTTGTTGAACAAATTCACTAGGGCGGCGTCCGTTCGTGTCGTTTATTAGGGTAGGGGTGTGCGCGTTGCCGTGTCGTGAAAATGGAAGATGCTCGGAATATAACGCGCCTCGATGTACTCAAATTGAGTTCCGGTTGAGTCGAATGTCTGGCTGGTTACGACTGCCAGATACGAAGAAGAATCGACGCCAAGCAACCGGCAGTCCTCAGCGTCGGGCTGGGCGAGTGTTATCGTTCGTTTGCTCACGGCAATGGTGAGCCCTAGTTCATCCTCGATGTAATGGAAGAGCGACAGGGTGGCATTCTGCTCGTTTAAGCCGGGGACGGAGGAAGTTAGGAAGTAGTGGCGGTCGACAGCGACCGGTTTATCGTCGAGCATGCGGACGAGCTTCAAATGCGTAAGGTCTTCTCCTTCGGGAAATCCCGTCAACTGAGCTAGACACTTATTGGAGCTTACGTGTTCGAAATAGACGATTTTTGACGTTGGAATTGCTCCGATCGCGTGTGCCGATTCGCTGAACGAAGAAAGGTCGCTTACGGTGAATGCGCCCTCTTTGCTGGTGCCTGCAAGTGAGGTCTCGATTACGAGGACTCCCTTGCCTTTAATGGACTGAACTAGACCTTCATTTGCGAGAAGCGAGATAGCCTTGCGCACCGTCATTCGAGAGCAGGAGAACTCTTTGGAAAGATTTTGTTCGGAAGGAAGGAGCGATCCCACGGGATGTTTGCCTTCGACAATCCGCTCTCGTAGGCTTCGGTAAATTTCACTGTACAGGATTCTTGCCAAAATGCTCTCCTTATTGAGGTTGTACAGAATGCGTCGAATCGGCGCGATTATCCGCTTCTACCAATTATAGGAAGTGGAGACACTTAAAGTTGCCGCTTACCGCCATAAATCAACCGTTCGCCCGTGTGCTTAACATGTCTAGACAGATAGCAAATCACTGAGGATATAATTCAAGTCGTCAAGTACATGTCTAGACAGGATGATTGCAATGGCAAAACAGAGCTATGCGGTTACTATCGCGGGAGGCGGGAGCACTTATACGCCGGGCGTTGTTCTGACACTTCTCGCGAAGCGCGATGTGTTCCCCATCAATAGGATTACGCTCTATGACAACGATGCCGAGCGTCAGGGGACAATTGCCAAGGCATGTGCCATCTACATCAGGGAGAATGCTCCAGAGGTAACCTTCAGCTATACGACCGACCCTGAGGAGGCCTTCACAGGCATCGACTTTGTACTTGCCCAGATTCGCGTTGGCAAGTACGCTATGCGCGATAAGGACGAGAAGATCCCCCTGCGCTATGGCGTTCTTGGCCAAGAGACCTGCGGTCCTGGTGGCATTGCTTATGGCTTGCGCTCCATCGGCGGCGTACTCGAGATCCTTGACTACATGGAGAAATACAGTCCTGACGCATGGATGCTCAACTACTCCAACCCTGCGGCGATCGTTGCCGAGGCGACACGCCGTCTTCGCCCGGATTCAAAGATCATCAACATCTGCGACATGCCAATAGCACTGATGGATATCATGGCTCAGATGTGTGGTCTCAAGGACCACAACGACCTCGTCGTCGGCTACTACGGCCTCAACCACTTTGGCTGGTGGACAAAGATTCACGACCGTGCTGGCAATGACCTTATGCCCACTATCAAGGCCCAAATGGCTAAAAACGGTTATGCCGGCGAGGATTCCGGCCTTGAATTCGTCGATGCATCTTGGGACCAGACGTTCCGTAAGGCTAAGGATGTTTACGCGCTCGATCCGAATACCATCCCGAACACCTACCTCAAGTACTATCTCTTCCCGGACTATGTGGTTGAGCACACCGACCCCAACCACACCCGCACCGACGAGGTCCGTGAGGGTCGCGAGAAACGCGTCTTCGGCACCGCCCGCCAGATTATCGAAAAGGGCACGTCTGAGGGTTTCGGCCTTAAGCCGGATACCCACGCTGAGTACATTGTCGATCTCGCTCGCGCTTTGGCAGAGAACACCCGTGAACGTTTCTCGCTGATTGTTCCCAACGACGGGGCTGTGTCCAATTTTGATCCAACGGCTATGGTCGAGATCCCCTGCATCGTCGGCAGCGACGGCTACGAGAAAATTTGCCAAGGTGAGATTCCGCAATTCCAGAAAGGACTTATGGAGGAACAGGTCTCGGTTGAAAAGCTTGCAGTGTCTGCTTGGGTCGACCATTCCTATCAGGAGCTTTGGCAGGCGCTGACACTTTCGAAGACGGTCCCCTCTGCCTCCGTTGCAAAGAAGATCCTTGACGATCTCATTGAGGCGAATAAGGAGTTCTGGCCAGAACTCCACTAGTATCGGAAATCAATTTAGTGAATGATGGCGGGCGGCCGACCTTGGACAGGTCGCATGGGAGGAAAACCATGAGCGAAAGCAAAGAGCTTGCAAATCGCAAGCTCGGCGAGGACGTAGTTGGCCTCGTCGGCGGTAAGGAAAACATCCTGAGCATCTCGCACTGCATGACGCGTCTACGTTTCAAGCTGCGAGACGACGCGAAGGCCGATACTAAGGCAATTGAGTCTCATGAAGGCGTCATTCAAGTAATCAACGCGAATGGCCAGTATCAGGTTGTTGTCGGCATCAATGTGATTGAGGATGTTTACGATGCCGCGGTTGCCGCTTCTGGTGTCGAGGGGCTGGGCGAGGTTAATCTTGATGGTGAGCCCGTCAAGAAAGGAAACGTTGTTAGTGCCCTTATCGATACTATTTCAGGCGTAATCCAGCCGATTCTTGCGGTGCTGTGTGCCGCGGGCATGATCAAGGGTGTTTTGAGTATTCTCGTCGCCCTCGGATGGATTACGGCAACAGACGGCTTGTACCAGATTCTATATGCGGCTGGTGACGGCTTCTTCTACTTCCTGCCGATCATCCTTGGCTATACTGCGGCAAAGAAGTTTGGCTGTAGTGAGTTCGTTGGCATGACGCTCGGTATCGCACTTACGTATCCGGCGATGGTCAACATCACATCGGGCGATGTTTTGGGAACGGTGCTTGCCGGCACTCCCTTTGCCATGAACTACTACACGACTTTCCTCGGCATACCCGTCATCATGCCATCTTCGGGTTATACGAGCTCTGTCATTCCGATTATCATCTCTGTTTGGTTCGCGGCAAAGCTGGAGAAGTGGTGCCGCAAGCATTTCTCTGAGTATGTAAAGTTCTTCTTTGTGCCTACATGCGTACTCGTTGTGATGGTTCCCGCTACCTATTTGATTATTGGCCCGATTGCCACCCTGATCACGAACCTCATGAGCCTGCTGTTTAACTCCCTCTACAGCTTGCCTGTCATCGGCGGCGCGCTCGGCGGCATCGTGCTTACTGCCATTTGGCAGCCTATGGTCATCTTCGGCTTCCACTGGAGTGTCATTGCTCTCATGCTGGTGAACATTGCCTCCCAGGGCTGGGATATTGTCATGGCGCCGTACATGGTTTGCTCGTACGCTCAGTCCCTTGCCGTCCTTGCCATTCTTCTGAAGACTAAGGACGTAAAGCTCAAGCAGCTTGCATGGCCGGCGTTCATCTCGGGCTTCTTCTTCGGCATCACTGAGCCCTGCATCTACGGTGTGACCCTTCCGCGCAAGAAGCCTTTTATCATGAGCTGCATCGCCTCTGTGCCCGGCGGCCTAATCATCGGCGCTCTTGGCACCAAGATGTTCGCCTTCACCGGCGGCGGCTTCTGCGCCTTCCCGGGCTTCATTGACCCGTCCGGTGCAATGGGCGCGAACTACCTGATTTACGTAATCATAGCCATCGTGGTTTCCAGCGTGATTTCGTTCCTGCTTACGTATGCGACGTACAAGGAGGACGTGCCGGCGGTAGAGGCTGCAAAGTAGCCAAAGAAGTGGAGCCGCGGAACAAGTATTTCCCCGCGCGCCAGCAATCTAACAAGGTCGTCCTTGGATAAGCGCCGAGGGCGACCTTGTCTTGTGCTGGTTTCGTTTGAGAGGCAGTGGTTGAGAGTGTCTAATATTATCTTTGACAATAGGATGGGTGAGGCGTGCCTTGCGGCGTGGAGGTCCGCGGGCGTGGAAGTCCGCTCGGTCGTGGTCCGACAGGATGGTGAAGTCGTCTTTGAGCATGCGGCTGCGCCGTTCGCCCTCGAACACGTTCATCCGCTCTATTCTGTGACTAAGTCCTTTACCTCGGTCGCTGTCGGGATGTTGGTGAATGAAGGACGGCTATCACTGGCCGATCGCTGGATTTCATACTTCCCGGAATATGAAGGCGAGATCGCGGATGAGCGCTTTCGCAATGTGACGGTTCGCAATTTGCTGACTATGACGATGGGGCAGGAGAGTGACCTGTCGTATATTGGCGCGGGAGACGACTGGGCACATGAGGTTCTTCATCGTGAGTTTGACTGGAAGCCGGGTGAGGTCTTTCACTACGATTCGCTGTGTTCACATTTATTGAGCATGCTCGTGCAACGCGTAAGTGGAACGAAAGAATCCGATTATCTCGCCGAACGTTTGTTTACGCCGTTAGGTATTAGAAGTTGGTGGTGGGAAGAGGATCAAGCCGGTCATACGACCGGAGGTTTCGGTCTTCACCTTTCGACACCGGATTTGGCTAAGTTTGGTCAATGTTTGCTGGATGGCGGCAAGTGGCGTGGGGAACAGATCATTCCCGCGGAATGGGTTGCCGAGGCGACGAAGATTCAAGTGGAAACGAGCCCCTTTTATCCGTCTGAGGCGACTGAAGACAGCAATGGCTATGGATACCAGTTCTGGATGTGCCGGCGTGGCGGGTTCAGATGCTCTGGCCTTTTTGGGCAGCTGTGCTACATACGGCCCACAGATGGCCTTGTCATCGCCTGCTCGAGTTCCACGACAGGAAGTAAGGCGCTGCTTGATCCACTGTATGAGGTACTGTTCAAAGAGTCTGGTGTTCGGGAGACAGTGGCTTCCGAACGTGACTTCGATAGCATTCCCGTGCCACTTGGGTTGGCTTCTGGCGGACGTTTGAGTTCATTACGCCTCGAGGGCATTCATCGTTGCATTTTCGGGGATTTTGAAGAGATCGATATTCGATTCCATGAGAATGAGCTGGATTTGTCTCTGTTGCGCGATGGTCGTGAGTGCGGCGTGAGGGCCGGCTACGAGTCTTGGGTTTGCAAATCGGGCGATGGGGCCGGAGTCGGAGACCTCTTTCCCTTCGTGACTCATGAAGCTGAGAGGGACGATGCCCCCGCATGGGATGTTCGCAAGTTGTTTGCAGCGTATGCCTGGACTTCGCCAACAAATTTACAAATCGAGACCAGGGAACTGGACTACACGCGGCGCTGTTTTATCGATGTGCGGATCGGAGGTAATTATGCTGTGTGCAGGGTGCGAGTTGAGGGAATGTACTGTTTCCCGGCACCCTCGGAACTCACAGCGTTTTTGAAGTTGGGATAATTTTCAAGACGTGCGATTGATAAGAAAGATTGCCAACATCACGGCTAATGGAGACGGAGCTGTCTCCGGGCAATGTTTTTCGATACGGACGTTTCAGTTATCGTATTGCTAGGGACTAAGTTAATCACTTGTTAGGGCCGAAGCGTAGGTGCGTTTTCTCGGCTCTGTACCCTGTTGGGCTCGAATCCCGGCGCATGGCAGCAAAAAACCCGCTATCGTGAGGATAACGGGCTTCTCATTTCAAATGGTGCCCCCAGCGGGATTCGAACCCGCGATATCCACCTTGAAAGGGTGGCGTCCTTGGCCGCTAGACGATGGGGACAGCGGGAAAGAGTATAGCAGACTTTTTTATCTGTTCACATATCGTTGGCAGATTGAAAAACCACCACAAAGGAGTGGGTTTCTATTCCGATTTTCAAATATCTCAATCTGTAACATCTGGGCGGGCAAATCGGCTCTATCTGTTACAGATCGAGACAGACGGCGGGCGTCGGGACGAACATCTCATTCTGTAACAGTAAGACGACTTTTATCGGTCTAAATGTTACAGATCGAGACAAACTGCCGTGGCAGGTCAAAACCACCACAAAGGTGCCTGTCCCCTTTGTGGTGGCGGGGCGTTAGGGGAGGAGCTTCATCGCGGCGTCGTGGGCGGCGTGCTCGTAAGCGTCGTCGAGGGGCTTGAGCGGCAGCAGGGCGGCGGCCTGTGCGTCGCCACGGCGCTCGAGGGCGTGGGCGATGAGCCAGTCAGCGAGCTCGGGGTTCTTGGGTAGTGCCGGTCCGTGTAGGTATGTGCCGATGACGCCCTTGTAGATGAGGCCCTCAAAGCCATCGTCGCCGTTGTTGCCGGTACCCGTGACGACGGACGTTCCGAGCGGCGTGGCCTCAGCATCGAGCAGGGTGCGGCCGCCGTGGTTCTCGAATCCCACAAAGGGCTCGGGTGCCAGGTCGGTTTTGACGGCGACGTTGCCGATCAGGCGGTTGGAGCCGCGCACGGTTTCGGCGGCAACGACGCCCAGGCCCTCGATGCGATTTTCGCCCATATAGTACGAACGGCCGAGCAGCTGATAGCTGCCGCAGATAGCGAGCAGCGAGCCGCCGTCCTCAACATAGGCCGCGACCTTGTCTTTTTGAGCGAGCAATTCATGTGCCACAGCCAACTGGTCGCGGTCGGAGCCACCGCCCATCATGACGATGTCGGCGTCGGTGAGATCGAGCGACTCGCCCATGCGGACCTCGTCCACGCGCACGGGAATGCCGCGCCAGGCGCAGCGGCGCTCGAGGGCGATGACGTTGCCGCCGTCGCCATAGAGGTTGAGGGCATCGGGATACAGGTAGACGATGCGCAGCGGACGCGAGAGCTCGACCGGCACAATGTCGATGGGGACAGCGCCGCCATCGGCGCACGTTACGGCGTGGGAGGCAACCGAGCTCGCATCGGTGCCCTTAAGCTCGTCGAGTTCCTTGACCAGCGGCGGGAAGGCCGTGTAGTTGGCGACGGCGTAGAAGGTGTCATTGGCGGCCTCGTCTGCCACGGCGCCGATCGCCTGCTCGATATTCGAGATGATGGCGGCGTCGATGCCGGCGTACTTCAGGCGTACCTGCATATCGTGTGCACGCGTGCCGCCGGCAAAGGCGACAAGCCCTGGGGTATCGGCGATGCGCTCGAAGTCGACGTCGTAGATCCACGAGACATCGTGGCCGTCGGCGTCGTTGTCGTTCAGGAAGAAGGCGCAGAGCCTGCCGCCTGCCGTTTTAATGGACTGAATCTGGCGATCGAAGCCCACGGGATTTTTGGCCAGGTTGGCCTCGACGGTGCGGCCGGCGATATCCCAGCGCCCCATGCGTCCGCCGGCGGGCACATAGGCATCGAGCGTGGGCTGCAGGTGCGCCGTATCCACGCCCAACTCATGTGC
>JAEZNV010000122.1 GCA_023441725.1 Actinomycetes bacterium
GCCAAGGGGTCGGACCGCGCAACGGCTGGGGAGCATATTTGTGTAGTAGCCTCTTATGCCTCGACGGATTCAACGACCTCAGAATCGCCGCTCTTGGACTTCAACGGCATCTTCTCCTGTCCTTCAAATCCAAAAATCATCGCCAACGCAAACGTCACGGCACCGCCAGCAAGACACCCGATGGTGCCGGGGATGATATCCTGAGCAAACATGAGCACGTTCATCCATGGGAAACCAACGCCAGTGAAGATATAGACGTTGGCATGAAGAAGGCTTACCAGCAGACCACCGACAGCACCACCAATCATGTTCCAGGCAAGAGCCTTCTTGTCGCGAAACAGGATGCCGTAGATGATGGGCTCACTCACGCGACCGAAGGCATAGGTGATGAACAAGTTCCAGCCCGTGGCTCGACTCTCCTTGCCCTTAGCGCGCAGGCCATAGGCGAGCGCGATGGCAAGCGTGGTGTAGGCTACAACCGCAGTGCCGGGGTATAAGATGGCGTCGTAACCGTTCTGGAGCGCGGCGGGCAATATGGCGGTATAGATCGGCACGTGCATGCCGGTGGCGATGATCAGATTCCAGAATGCGCCGATAACCGCGGTCGCAGCGGGACCGGCAACAGAGGCGAGCCAAATGATGAAATCGGCCACAAGGCCCATGACAAATTGGACGGCAGGGCCGCAGAGGCACAGCGCGACCGGCAACATCACGAGCACCGTACCCACGGGTACGATCAGAATGCGCAACATATCAGGCGAGATCTTCTTAAAGAAGCGCTCAACATAGGACTGGGCCCAGGTGATCAAGATGACCGGAAGAACAGCCTGGGTGTAGTTGACGAGCTGCATGGGGATGCCGAAGACGCTGAAAGGCTTTCCGTCCTCAACAATAGCGAGCATGTCGGGATAAATCATCACAACAGCGATGAGCAGTGCCAGCACAGGACTCGTTTTGAACTTCTTAGCCGAGCTATAGGCGGCAAACACCGGGAAGTAGTAATACGCCGCATCGCCCACCAGGGAAAGGATCCGATACAGGTCGCTCGTTTCGGACATAAAACCGGCGCCTTCGGGCCCAAACAGAATAACGAGCATCTTGAAGATACCGGCGACACAAAAGATCGGAAGGATCGGGGTGATAGCGCCGCTCACGGCATCGAGCAGCTGATTGAAGAGGTGCTTGGGCGCCAAGCGCTCCTTCCAGCTAAGCTGAGGGCCATCGAGTTCCTCGTCAATCGATACCGTGACCTCGAATCCGCCCTGCTTACAAACCTCGTCGTAGACCTTGTCGACCGTGGGCCCGACCACCAGCTGCACCTGCCCTCCGGCGTGCACGACGCTGATGATAGACGAGATGTCCTCAAGCTTCTCATCATTCGAGAGGCTTTCATCCTTGAGGTTGAAGCGCAGGCGCGTCATGCAATGCGTAACCGAAGCCACGTTTTCCGCCCCGCCCACAGTGGAGAGAATCTGCTCTGCCACCTTTTTGTAATTTGCCATCATTGGCTCCTTTGCACAATCTTGGCTTACTGTTCGAATCGGCAAAGGTCATGCCCCGAATGGCTACGGGTTACAATCCTTTTTTGGAGATGATCCGGTTGAGATGGATCATCAGATAGAGTTCCTCCTCCTCGGAGAGCGTGGCGTCCCACGTTTCACGACAATAGGAACCGATATGCTTCACGCACTCTGCCAACTGCGGAAACTCCTCACGAAAGTTCTTGTACATCTGCATGTTGGCGCTGTTCAGCGACTCGCCGGCTTGAATGCGCTTGAACAGGTACCGCAGATGCGTGGCGAAGCGGGTGAAATCAAAGGAATCGCGGTCGACAATAATGCGGAAATCGCTTTCGAGAATCTCGATAACGTCCTCGAGCATATCGTCGAACTGCTTTGCGGGCTCGGCCGTGGCTTTGACGGCTTCAACAACCCGTGCGTTCACGAGATTCATCGCAATACTGGCAATCTCATCCTTGGGAAGCCGCTCTCCGAGCTCCTTCTCGAGTCGCATGACGATAAACTGGGCAGCCTTGTATTCCTTCGGATACGTCTCCCGCACTTCATAGGCAAGAGGCATCGCGATGCGGACGCCCTTTTGGGCTCGCGCAACGGCAAACGACAGGTGATCAGCCATGAACAGCGTCGCATTGGTCGAGAGGTCGTAGGGCAGTTCGTTGGCAACGATGTCCATAACTTTCGCCGCAAACATCACGATATCCGAGGGAAGATCCCTCATGACATCTTGTCCTTTAGGATCAATGTCGTAAAACGTATGCTCGATTTTAGAAAGAGGGAGCTCTCGAGGAAAATCTCCGCCGAAACCGACGCCCCTGCCCATGGCGATGACATCTCGCCCCTGTCCGTCACGGCAAAGAACCGCGTTGTTGTTAAGCTTTTTAATTGCAAGCATGGTGAACCTCCTTTCAAGAACACTCACAGAAAAAGGCATGATAGCCAATAGCAGTGCTATTGCGGTCATGCCTTACGTAACAATCCGTGTTGTATTGCTCTTGGGCATGCCTCCACACAGGAGTAACAATCCAAGATGCAGAATGCATTATAGCGCTCTCCCCGCCCCGGGGACCATCGGGCTGGCGAACGGTAGATGTCGGCCCGCCAGCGGCCACATCGAGCAGATGGGCGTGCTTCGATCCCGAGCCTAGCCTAGGATGCGGGCCATGCGCGCCTTGAACTCGGGCAGAAAGCGCGGGGCGTCCACGGTGAGTGCCACAAGCGCGCTCTTGTCGGGGTCGGACAGGCGATGCTCGTCGCAGATAGTGCGGCCGCGATACTCGCCGAGCAGGTCGACGCGCAAGTTGCAACCAAGTGCGCCCACGAGCGTGGGATCAATCGCCACGGCAACGGCAAGCGGATCGTGCAGCGCGCAGCCGCCCAGGTAAGGGGCGTTCATCTCGTACGAGCCAATGTAGTGCTCGACCATACTCGCAAATGCGCAGCCCGCCATGGTGCCCGAGCCCGTCCAACCGGCAATGTCGCGGCGCGTCAGCACCACGCGATGCGTCACGTCAAGACCAACCATGGTGAGTTTGCGGCCCGAGCGCAGCACGGCGTCAGCGGCCTCGGGGTCGCTCGCCATGTTGGCCTCGGCACCCGCACTCACGTTACCGGGCACGGTCAGGGCACCGCCCATCACCACCACGCGACCGATAGACATCATCGCCGCCGCATCGCGCTCCAGGGCAAGCGCCAAGTTGGAAAGCGGACCGGTTGCCACGTAGACCAGGTCGGGGCCATAGGTGCGCGCGGCATCGATCAGGTAATCGACCGCCGCGTTGCCTTCGGCCGTCGTCGCGCCCACCGGCTCGTACGGCGAGGCGGGCACGCTTGCGCCACCAATGCCATTCTTGCCGTGGATGAGCGTGGTGGACGCCGGCGGTGTATAGGGCTCGGTCGCCTTTATGGGACGATCGGCGCCCAGGTACACCGGCACCTCGGGGCGACCCAACAGGTCGAGCACCGCCAGGCAGTTATGCGCCGACTGGTCGACGCGCACGTTGCCAAAGCACGTGGTAATACCGACGAGCTCCACCTCGGGGCTCGCGATTGCATAGGCGAGCGCCATCGCGTCGTCCACACCCATATCCAGATCAAGGATCAGCTTCTTGATTGCCATTGTTCTACTCCGCTTCTCCGTCTATTACTAAATCGTCTAAACCAAACACGCGCTCAACTTCGGCGCGCGTGGGAATCGACTGTTGCGCGCCCAAACGCGACACCGTTACCGCCGAGGCACGAGCACCTGCGGCCATGCACCCAAAGAGCGGAAGGCCCTCCAGGCGGGCAGCCGCAAGCGCGCCGATAAACGTATCGCCCGCGGCTGTCGTATCGACCACCTCGTTCGAAAGCGTCGGCATGCGCAACAGCTCGCCGCTATCGCCAAGCGTAACCGACCCGGCTCCGCCTAACGTAATGACCGCGGCTCCGACACCCTTGGCGAGCAGGGCATTGAGCGCCGCGACGCAGCTCGCATCATCCGCGGGCAAGATGCCCGTCAGCACCTGGCACTCAGTCTCGTTGGGACAAACCAGGTCGACCGCAGGCCAGGCCTCCGCAGGCAACTCGCAGGCAGGCGCCGGATTAAAGACCGTATAGAACCCGAGCTCGTGAGCGCAAACAAGCGCCTCGGCCGTCGCCGCAAGGTCACATTCGCCCTGGGCGATAAAGACGCTTCCGGCAGCCGGGGCAATATCGCTGGCGTCTCCGTCGAGCTCATCGGCTACCAGACGCCTCAGCGCGCGGGCAACATCCTCGCCCGCGAGCGCATGGTTGGCACCCGGCGACAGCACGATGCAGTTGTCACCCTCGCAGCGAATGATGGTCGCCGTTCCCGTCTCCACGTCATCGCGACGCGCTACAAAGACACAGTCCACGCCGGCGTCTTGGAGCCCCGCCACGAGCGACGTGCCAAATGCGTCGCAGCCGACCGCGCCGATCATATGCGTGTGCGCGCCCATGCGCGCAGCAGCTACGGCCTGGTTGGCTCCTTTGCCGCCGGCGTTGGTGATAAACCCGCTGCCGCCAACGGTCTCGCCCGCACGCGGCATGCGCTCGCACGCCACCGAAAGGTCCATGTTCATGCTGCCGAACACCGCAACGATGCCGCTATCTGCCATGGAAACCTCCTCGTCCGCGGGCTCTGCACCCGCCGTCGACCGTCGATTGCGCGCCTTCGCACCTCTATAACTTTAGTTCACTTTGATGTGAACGCACGCTTGAGCTTGCGCCAGCAGCAAGCATTCACAGGAGCAGGCAGCTACAATGAATATGTGCTGATTATTCTCGTCATTGGATGATGTTTTATGGAACAATTCCCACAATCGAGCCTACGCGGCCCGCGCCGCGCGCCCGATAACCAGGCGCCGCACGAACGCCCGCGCGCCGACCGCCGCACCGGCGAGCCACGACGCGGCCCGGTCCCGCATCGAACGCCCACCAACAAGGACGCCCGCACCAACAGCGCCGCAAAAGAACAGGCACCCGCTCGCCCCAAGTCCCGCTACATTCCTGCGCTCGACGGTCTGCGTACGCTCGCCGTCGTCGCGGTGGTGCTCTACCACCTCAACCTCACGTGGGCTCAGGGCGGCCTGCTCGGCGTCACGATCTTCTTTGTGCTTTCGGGCTATCTGATCACGCGCCTGCTGCTCAACGAAGTCGCTAAGACCGGCCGCATCGATCTTAAGAGCTTCTGGATTCGCCGCATCCGTCGCCTGGTCCCCGCCGTGGTAACGGTAGTGTTCGTGACCTGCGCGCTGTGCACCATCTTTAACCACGTGATGCTCACCAAGATGCGCCCCGACATCCTGCCGTCGCTGCTGTTCTTCAACAACTGGTGGCAGATTGCCCAAAACGTCTCGTACTTCAATGCTCTGGGCGACCCCTCGCCGCTCACGC
>JAEZNV010000167.1 GCA_023441725.1 Actinomycetes bacterium
GCACGCTCGCAAGCGTCCACCCATGGCTCAACAGGGTCGGGGCAAATGTCCTCTTGATCGGACGACTCTCCGGCATGAATCTCGTGCACCTCGACGCCTAGCTCCCGCAGCAGGTCGGCAAGATATCCCTGGGCCGCGCCGCCCATGGGGTCAACCACCACACGCAGGTGAGCGGCTCGAATGGCCTCGGCATCGACAAACGACGCCACCGCCTGCATATAGTCAGGAATAATATCCGCGGTGCGATAGCTTTCCTCGATCCCCATCGGCTCGGGGGCCATGGTCTCTTCAAGCTCTTCGATGACATCCTGATTGGCCGTCGAGCCATCTCCCATGCGTAGTTTAAGGCACAGATACCCCTGCGGATGATGGGACCCCGTCACCATGAGCGCACCGCAGGCCTCGCCGTCATACGCCGCCGCCCACGTAAGGGCGGGGGTCGGGACAGGCCGAGATGCGAGTACTGCGTCCAATCCGTGAGCCGCAAGCACGCCTGCCGCAAGCTCAGCGAACTCGCGCGCCTGCGGCCGGGTGTCGAACCCTATATAGACTGTTTTGCCGGGATTGGTCTTTTGCCACAACTCGCCGACGGCATCGGCAATGCGGGCAACGTTGTCGGCGGTAAAGTCGTCGTCGACGCGGGCGCGCCAACCGTCAGTTCCAAAATGAATTATCGCGCACACGCGCAGACACCTCACAGTGTTTGGATCATGGTACGCATGGGGTATACCCGCAACGCTCGCCCAGCAACCTGCCAAAACCGGCATTCACTATTTGGGCAAATGCTACCGACGATGTGCAAGCAAAAAAACCGCCCCGTATGGAGCGGTTTTGACCTTTATATATCGAGCGCCTCGGCCATCGCCGCCGTGGTGATCGCCGTGGTTCCACAGCAACTGCCCACCATTGCGGCACCGGCATGCCTCCATTCGATGCAAGCACGCGCGAAGGCTTCGGGGTTCTCGCGCCACACAGGACCATCCTGTGTTTGGACCGGATCACCCACGTTGGGGCGTACCGTGACGGGCGTAGTCGCCGATGCAACCATCCTGGGCACCGCCACGTTCGCGGCCGCAAGTGAACAGCAGTTAACGCCAACCGAGTTTGCGCCGTGCTTTTCGGCGTACAAAACAGCAGCCTCGATGTTGAGGCCATCGCCTAGCAGGTCGCCTTTATCGTCAACGACAAAACTTACCAAAACAGGCATGCCGTCGGCGGCATCCTGGGCGCCGGCAAGCATGGGCTGCAAATTACGGATAGACGTCACCGTCTCGATCAGCAGACCGTCAACACCAGCATTGAGCAGGGCGTATGCCTGCTCTCGCGAAATGCCTCGGATTTCTCGATACTCGGCAGAGTCTTCGGCAAACCACTCAATGCCGATCGGGCCCATCGAGCCCAGCAGCAGCTGAGGGTGCGCCTGGCGCGCATCGTCGACGGCAGCGCGATTGACCTCAGCCACGGACGGCGTAATCTGATCTTGCTTGAGGGCATAGCTTGATGCCTGAAAGGTATTGGTAATGAGCACCTGCGCACCGGCGGCGACATACAGGCGATGGATACGAGAAACAGTCTGCGGCTCGGCAAGGTTCCAAAACGCCGGTGGGATGTCGGCGGCATCGTATTCACTCATCAGCACGCTGCCCATGGGGCCCTGCGTCAACAGTGTCTCGCTCGACATGCGGCGCATAAGTTCCTCGCCGCCGGGGCGGTTGTAATAACTCGTATCCATATATGTGTTTCACTATTCCTCGACGCTGATTCCCTGCTTTTCGAGATAGGCGAGCCAGCGGCTCATCGTGTCCTCGGAAAGCGCATGTTCCATCATGCACGCCTCGGAATCGGCCCGCTCAAAATCGACGCCGAGCTCCTGGACCAAAAACGTGCGGATAAGGCGATGACGATACCAGATAGCCGTGCCGACCTCGCGACCACGGTCGGTCAGGATGACCTTGCCGTAATGCGATTGCTCGACAAGCTCGGACGCCTTAAGCGCCGAAACTGCCTTATTGACCGATGCCTTGGAGACACCAAGACGCTGTGCGATGTCGACCGATCGCACGCCATTGGTCTCCCCTTCTTCGTTTTCGATGCGAACCATGCACTCCAAGTAGTCTTCGTTCGCCACTGTTAGGTGCAGCTCGCGCGAGCTATTTGTCGTATCCATGACCTTCCGTCCCTTCTGCGTTCAAAGGCTGATTCTACCCCATCCAAGTGTCGCGGTATGCCGTGGCATACCGTGCTAGAGTTCTTGTTGCACACGACGACCAAGATTGGAGCGGTCTTTATGGAAAACAACGCCACGAACCCCGACGTCCTTGAGCGCTTTTTGCGCTACGTCCAAATCAACACGCAATCCGAGGATGCAAACTGCGACCAGGTGCCTTCGAGCACCGTTCAGTTTGACCTTGCCAACATCCTGGCCAAGGAGCTGCGCGAGCTCGGCGCGACCGATGCCCATGTGACCGAGCATGCTTACGTGTGCGCGCATATTCCTGCGAGCGCGGGCGCGGAGAACAAGCCCGCCCTGGGCCTGATGGCACACCTCGACACCACCGAGGTTGCGCCGGGCGCCGGTGTGAAGCCGCACATTGTGCACTACGAAGGCGGCGACCTGGTCTGCGGTACCGTTGACGGCAAGCCTGTGGCCATGAGCACCGCCAAACTTCCCGCCCTGAACGACCTTGTGGGTGAGGACTTGGTCTGCAGTGACGGCACCACACTGCTGGGCGCTGACGACAAGGCCGGCGTCGCCGAGATCATGGCGCTTGTCGCGCGTATCGCTCAGGACCCCTCGCTGCCCCACCCCGCACTCGGCATTTGTTTTTGCCCGGACGAGGAGATCGGTCACGGCGCCGAGCTGTTGGACATCGAGGCCTTTGGCTGCAAGTACGCCTACACGGTCGACGGCGGTCCCGTTGGCGAGCTGGAATGGGAGTGCTTTAACGCCGCCGAGGCAACCGTTCGCTTTGAGGGCCAATCCATCCATCCCGGTGACGCCAAAGGCCGCATGGTCAACGCGGGCAATCTGTTCTGCGACTTCAATGCCCTGCTCCCCTACGAGCAGCGTCCGGAATACACCGAGGGCTACGAGGGCTTCTATCACCTTGAGGGCGTCTCGGCAACGGTCGACCATGCCACGGCGCGCTATATCGTCCGTGATCACGATGCCGCCAAGTTCCAGCAGAAGCTCGAGCTGATGGATGCCGCCGCAGCACTGCTCAACCAGCGCCTGGGCGAAGAGCGCGTGACGGTCGAGATCAAGCAGCAGTACCGCAACATGGCCGAGATCGTGCGTGACTACCCCGAGCTTATCGATGTCGCCAAGGAAGCCTACCTTGCCTGCGGCATTGAGCCCCAGGTGCTGCCGATTCGCGGTGGTACCGACGGTGCGCAGCTGTCGTTCCGCGGCCTGCCCTGCCCCAACCTTTCCACGGGCGGCTACTGCTACCACGGCGT
>JAEZNV010000170.1 GCA_023441725.1 Actinomycetes bacterium
TGACAAGATTCGAACTTGTGACCTCCCGGTTATCAGCCGGACGCTCTAACCAACTGAGCTACAGGTCCATCGCGCAAGGGATATATTAGACGAGTCGTTACGCGCGCGTCAACAACTTTTTTGAAAATCTTTGGGAGGGATGGTCGCTGGGCCGGCGAGATGGTTTTGGTTTGCTGCTCGGACAGTCCTGCGCAAGACGAAGGCCACATTAAGTGGCCTTCTTTGCGTGCGGAACTCGCGACAAACCTAACCCATCTCGCCCGCTCGGCGGGCACGGGGTCCAAGGTTGTCAAAAAAGCGGTCGGCGCGCAGTGCGCCGACCGCCGATATATGGGGTCTGATATTTCCTACCAGCTAGTTCCTCTTACTCGTCGAGGAGATCTTCTGGCATGTCGTTGCCGTCGCCAAGGTCGACTGGGGCCTCTTCGGCGTCGGCTGCGGCCTCGGCACCTTCGCCTTCGGGCTTCTCCTTGGCGGCCGTCATGCGGGCTACGGCGCAGATGCGGTCGTTATCGTCGACGGTCATCATCTTGACGCCCTGGGTGGCGCGACCGGTTTGGCTGATCTCGTCGGTCTTGACGCGAATGACCGTCGCGCCCTCCGTCACGATGAACAGCTCATGCTGCGGGCCCACCGTCTTCATGGCGGCGAGGTTGCCCTTGCGCTCGGTCATCTGGATGGTGTAGACACCCTGACCGCCGCGGTTCTGCTCCGGATAATCCGAGACCGGCGTGCGTTTGCCGTAGCCGCGCTCGGTAATGACGAACAGGTCGCCGTTACCGTTGGTAATCTCCATACCAAGAACGCTCACGCCATCCTTCATGCTAATGCCGCGGACGCCGCTGGTATCGCGACCGGTAGCACGCACCTGGTCCTCGGGGAACATAATCGCCTTGCCCGCGGTGGTTGCCATGATGATCTTGTCACCCTCACGCACGCGGCGTACAGCGAGCAGCGCGTCGTCGTCCCTCAGGTTGATGGCGATCAGGCCGTCGCGGCGGCTACGGTCGTAGGCGCTCATCACGGTCTTCTTGACCATGCCGCTCTTGGTGGCAAACATCAGATACTCGTCGGCGGGGAACTCGCGGCAGCTGATGACGCTCGCGATCTTCTCGCCCTCCTCGAAAGGCAGCAGGTTGACGATCGCGGTACCGCGCGCCTGGCGCGTACCCACCGGCAGCTCGTGCACCTTCAGGCGATAGACCTTGCCCTTGCTCGAGAAGAACAGCACGTACTCGTGCGTGGATGCGATAAACATCTCGTCGATAACGTCGTCCTCTTTGAGGTTGACGCCCGACACGCCCTTGCCGCCGCGCTTTTGGGCGCGATAGGCAGCCACCGGGATGCGCTTGACGTAGCCGGTGTGGGTGATGGTCACGACCATGTCCTCGTCGGCAATCAGATCTTCGACGTCCAGATCCTTCTCGACATGGCTGATCTCGGTGCGGCGCTTGTCGCCGAACTTCTTGGAAATCTCGCGCATCTCCTCCTTGATGACGCCCAGGATTTTCTCCTCGTGCGCCAAGAGGTCCTCGTAGTAGGCGATGGCGCGGCGCAAGCCGTCCAGCTCTTCCTGAATCTTGTCGCGCTCCAGGCCGGTCAGGCGGCGCAGCTTCATCTCGAGGATGGCTGTGGTCTGCTCGGGCGTAAAGCCAAAGCGCTCGATCAGGCGACTGCTGGCCTCGGAATCGGTCTGCGAGGAGCGAATGATGCTGATGACCTCGTCGATATGGTCGAGAGCCATCAGGTAGCCCTCGAGGATATGGGCACGCGCCTGGGCCTTCTTGAGGTCAAAGCGGGTGCGGCGGGTGACGACGTCGACCTGGTGGTCGATGTAGTGCTGCAGCATCTCGCGCAGGCTCAGGCATTTTGGAACGCCGTTGACAAGCGCCAGGTTGTTGGCACCAAAGGTCGTCTGCAACGAGGTGTACTTGTACAGGTTGTTGAGTACGACCTGCGGGATGACGCCCTTCTTAAGTTCGATGACCAGACGGATACCCTTCTGGTTGGACTCATCGCGCATATCCGAGATACCCTCGATGCGCTTGTCGTTGACGAGCTGGGCAATCTTCTCCTGCAGGGTGCCCTTGTTGACCATGTAGGGAATCTCAGTAAAGACCAGGCGGCTACGGCCGGTCTTGGTGGACTCCACATGGGCCTTGGCGCGCACGGTGATGGAGCCGCGGCCGGTCTCGTAGCTCTGCTTAATGCCGGCACTGCCCATGATGATGGCACCGGTGGGGAAGTCCGGACCGGGCATGATCTGCATGAGCTCGTCGACGGTGGCGTCGGGGTTGTCGATCAGGTAGCACGTGGCCTCGATCGCCTCGGTGAGGTTGTGCGGGGCGATGTTGGTGGCCATGCCGACGGCGATGCCCTGGCTGCCGTTGACCAGCAGGTTGGGGAAACGCGCGGGCAGCGCCTGGGGCTCGGCGAGCGACTCGTCGTAGTTGGGCTGCCAGTCGACGGTGTCCTTCTGCAAGTCGCGCAGGAGCTCCATGGCGGGCTTTGCCAGACGGCTCTCGGTGTAACGCATGGCGGCGGCGCCGTCGCCGTCGATGTTGCCGAAGTTGCCGTGACCGTCAATGAGCGGCGTGCGCATGGAGAACCACTGTGCCAGGCGGACCATGGCCTCGTAGACCGCGAAGTCACCGTGCGGATGGTACTTACCGATAACTTCGCCGACCGTCCAGGCCGACTTCTTGTGCGGACGGTTGGGGTAGATGCCGCTCTCGTTCATTGCGTACAGGATGCGACGGTGCACCGGCTTTAAGCCATCGCGCACGTCCGGCAGGGCGCGCGCCGTGATGACCGACATCGAGTACTCGATGAACGACTGCTTCATCTCGCGGCCGAACTCTGAAATCTGGAGCTGGCCGCCGTTTATATCCTCGCCGGCCGAGGCACCACGATCGACTTCGCCAAAGCTCTCCTCGAGCTCACCGTCGTCATCCTCTTCCTCATCATCATCGGCATCGGGGTTATAGGCATCCGGATCGCCGTCCTCGCCCTGCTCGGCGCGGGCGAGCAGGCGCTTCAGATCGTCGGGCATGCCGGCGTCGCTGGCCTCGTCCATACCCTCGTTATTGTTGATATCGTCTGCCACGTTACCTCCTCATGGTTTGCGTGGTTCAAATCAGATAGTCCCCGTCCCCGTCGCTAGGACGGAGACGGCTTTTCCAGGTGCCGCAGATTCGCTCGAAAGAGGAGGGAAGCGTACTTGGGTACGCGACCGACGATTGAGGGCGAAGGTGCGGTGGCTGGGAAAGCCGAACAGGTTAGGCATCTAAGAATCGTGCATCATGGGCGTGCTTCTCGATGTACTCGCGGCGGTAGCCGACCTCGGAACCCATCAGTTCGCGCACGGCGCGGTCTGCCACCACGGCGTCCTCGATCGACACGCGCTGCAGGATGCGGGTCTTGGGGTCCATCGTCGTCGAGGCAAGCTGCTTGGGGTCCATCTCGCCCAGACCCTTGTAGCGCTGGACGGTATAGCCC
>JAEZNV010000075.1 GCA_023441725.1 Actinomycetes bacterium
CGATCTTGGCGTCGTCGCCGCCGACCTCCTTCCAGTTGGTGATCTGGCCGGAGAAGATGCCCTTGAGCTGCTCGAGGGACAGGTCGTCGACCTTGACGTTCTTGGAGACGACGGGACCCATGCCCACAACGGCAACCTCGTGGTCGACGAGGTTCTTGACCTGGTCGGCCTCGAGCTTGGTCTCGGCGAAGACGTCGGAGTTACCGATGGTGACGGTGCCGGCGGCAACAGCGGTCAGACCTTTGCCCGAACCGTTGCCCGAGCCGGAGACGGAGACGTCGGGGTTGGCATCCATGAACTTCTCGGCAGCGGCCTCGACGAGAGCCTGGAACGAGGAGGCACCGTCGTAGGTCACCTCGCCGGAGACGGACTCGGCAGCAGCGGCGCTACCCTTGTCGGCGGCGTCGGATGCGCCTGCGCCGCCGCAGCCAACGAGACCGAGACCGACGATGCTGGCAAGACCACCAGCAAGGCCGAGGAACTGACGACGAGAATAAGCCTGATCGAGCATGATCTTCCTTTCATACATGCAACTCGCGGGCACCCTGCCCGCTTTGCTGTTTGGAAAGATACGGCCTCGATCGGACGACAGCCGCGTTATCTGCGGTCTCTTACGGGCTTTTGATAAACCCTTACCGCAAGCGCGGCAGGGCTTTACAAACGAATAACAATCCCGCTGACATGCATGGCCCGCCTTTTACACCGATAAAAAAAGAAGTTGCGGTGAAATAGTTCCTGTTTGGCTGTTAGGCAGCCGATTCTAGGAACTATTCCACCGCAACTTAGATTGGCAAAACGCCGCAACCTTAAAGCTCGAGCTCGTTGAGCCTTAAGATCGCAACAATATAGATCTTGAGCGCTTGCTTGAGCTGTTCCTCGTTGGCACACTCGTTGGGGCCGTGCATCTGGCCGCCCCACGCGGGCAGCTCAAGGCCGGTCTCCTCGGGGCCAAACGATACGGCGCGGGCAAAGTTGCGCGCGTACGTGCCACCGCCCATGGCGAAGGGCTCGGCATGCTTGCCCGTAAACTCGTTATAGGTATCAATCAGCGCTTTCACGGCCGGATCGTCGGCAGAGACCGAGAACGGCACCTTGGTACGACCCACGAGATACGTCACACCAAAGCGGCCCACGAGCGGCTCGAGCTGCTCGCAGATGGTATCGGCGCTCGTGCTGTCGGGGAAACGCACGTCGATGACCTGCTCAATGTGGCCATCCACCACGCGGATGACGCCGGGGTTGCACGTGAGCGGGCCAAACGCCGCGCTCGTCGCATCGATGCCCAAGCCGCGACCATAGGCGTCCGCATGCACAAAGGCCAAGAACTTGACGAACTCGTGCTCGGCAGGCGTCAGCAGGCGCTCGTCGCGCGCACCAAACGCGTCCTCGGCCTCGCGCAGGTACGTCACGATCAGGCCGACGGCGTTGATCGTCCCCTCGGGCATCGAAGCATGGCCACCAATACCGTGCGCAAAAATCTGGGCATGGCCGTTCTCGAGCGCCGTAATCTCCAGGCGGTCGGCGTTCTCAACAGGCGCCGGCAGCTCATCGGCGGCAATCGCAAGCTCGCAGATAGACTGCGACGGAATGGCGTTGCTCGCTTCGGCGCCGCTCCAGGACACAATGCGCCCGCCGTCGATCTTGGGACTCGCAAACGTCGCCCCAAACTGGCCCTTCTCGGCATTACAAACCGGGAACTCGGCATCGGGCGTAAACAGAAAGTCGGGGTTCGCGTGGTTCTCCAGATAATGGTGAACGTCGGACATGCCCACTTCCTCATCGCATCCCAGCAGCGCGCGGAAGGTATAGCGCGGGGTAATGCCGTGCTTGAGCAGATAGGCGCCGGCGTAGAGCGACAGCACCGCCGGGCCCTTGTCGTCGATTACGCCGCGACCGAGCAGCCAGCCCTCTCGGCGCTCCATCGCAAACGGGTCGGTGTTCCAACCGGGACCGGCGGGAACCACGTCCACGTGGCAGATGGTCGCGAGCTGCTTGTCGCCGCGGCCAGGGATATCGGCAATGCCCACATAGCCCTCGTCGTCGCTCGTCTGGTAGCCGAGCTTCTGCGCAATGCCGAGCGCGCAATCGAGCGCATCACGGACCGGGCGGCCAAACGGCGCACCGGGCTCTGCGTCGGCAGCAACGGCTACGGACGGATAACTCACCAGCTGCTCGATATCGGCGACGACATCTTCCCAGACCTCGTCGACATACTCAGCGACGCTCTGCTCCACCTGATTCATGGACGACCTCCTTACCAATGAGGGGCGAGCGTGCCCGCCCCTCACATCACATACTTATATAGCGAAAAGTTTAGCAAGCTCGGCCGCCGAGTGCACCACCGCATCGGCACCCGCGGCCTCGTGCTCCCCCGGCGCCGCCGCGCCCGAATAGATGCCGATACACGGCACACCCATCGCGTGCGCGCCCTCCACATCGTTAAAGCGGTCGCCGATCATCACGGCCTCGTCGGCCGTCGCACCGAGCGCCGCCAGCGCATCGCGAACCGAATCTGCCTTGGTCTCGCGCCCCTGCGGCGGATTCATGCCAACCACGGCTTCGAACTGGCAAAGCCCCAGCTCATGCACCATATCGATGCACTTCGCCTCCATGCGCGACGTCGCCACGGCCA
>JAEZNV010000191.1 GCA_023441725.1 Actinomycetes bacterium
CGGCGACGAAACGCATCCGCAAGATTTCGATCTCATCGAGGGCAACGCCTGCGCCATCTCGCTCGCAAAGATCGGCAACACGCCGTGGGCACAGTGCTTCGCCACGTTTGTCCCCGACGAGATTCCCGCCGCCCACGCCGCGCGCTTCCAGGCGCAAATCATGGCGCATATGAGCGGCCAGGCAATGCTCAACCACGACCTCATGGTCAACGTACGCAGCGCCGCAGACATTCGCCCCGCGCTCAAGGACGGCAAGGTCGCTTGCATCCACACCATCGAAAACGCCACGTTCTTTGCCGAGGACCCCGCGCTGATCGAGGTGCTCAAGAGCTTGGGCGTGCTTATGTCGTCACTCAGCTGGAACGCGCAGGGACCGCTCGCGAGCGGGCACGATACCCACGCCGGCCTCACCGCCGCCGGCATCGAGGCACTTACGCAGATGGAGCACGCCGGTATGGTACTCGACGTCTCCCACCTCAACGATGAGTGCTTTGACGAGGTTGTCGCCCACGCCACGCGCCCCTTCGTCGCCAGCCACTCCAACTCCCGCACCGTCTGCGGCGTCAAGCGCAATCTCACCGACGACCAGTTCCGCACCATTCGCGACATGGGCGGTATCGTCGGCCTCAACTACTGCAGCGAGTTCCTTTCCAACGACGCAACCGACGAGACCGCTGCAGACGTCACCTTCGACCAGCTGGCGGCACATATCGAGCACTGGCTCGACCTGGGCGGCGAGGACGCCATCGCGCTCGGCGGCGACTGGGACGGTGCCACGGTGCCCGCTTTCCTCTCCGATGCCAGCAAGATGCCCGAGTTCCAGAACATGCTTTCCAAGCATTTTGGCAAGACCGTGATGCAAAAGCTCTGCAGCGACAACGCGCTTGCCTTCTTTGAGCGCTATTAATTTCACATCCCTTGAGCGGGCCGGTATGCCGAACGGTCGACATGCCGGCCCGTCCCCAATCTGAAGGACCGCTTTTGACGCAGCAATTTACGATTACCGTATCCCGACCGGATGGCACATCCATCCCCGTCGTCGTTACCAAAAAGCGCGTCAAGAACTTCAACCTACGCGTCACATCGAGCGGTGAGGCCCACGCCAGCGCACCGCTCGGCGCCAGCCGCGAGCGTATCGAAGCGTTTGTGAAGCGCAACAGCGCCTGGATTATCAGCCGACTTGACCAGCGTGAGCAACATCAGGCGACGGCGCGAGAGCCGCTCAGTCCCTCGTCCATCATTGCGCTTTGGGGCAAGCCCATCACGGTACAAGATGCGCTCGATCACAACTTTGCATCGCCCGCACCGCGGCCCAAGCAGGCCACCTTCGCAAGTTTTATGGGCGCCGACAAATCGAACGAACGCCTACAGGCCGAGCGGCGCGCAATCCTCGACGGCCTGACGCCCGATGAGCTCCAGACCCGCATCGACCAGCTCTATGCATCCGAGGTCACCACAGCGCTGCGCGATATGGTGCATGCATACGAAATCGCAATGGGTATCGCCGTTTCCCGCGTTTCCGTACGCAGTATGAAGACGCGCTGGGGCTCATGCACACCCAAAACCGGCGCCATTCGCATCGCGCGCGAGCTCGCCGCCTACCCTGTCGAATGCCTCGACATGGTTGTCGCCCACGAGCTCGTTCACTTGCTCGAGCCAAGCCACAATCAGCGGTTTCACGCCCTGCTCGACACGTACTGCCCCAACAATAGGGCTCTGTCGCAGCGGCTCAAGCGGCCACCCCTCAACAAGCTCTAGCGTCGACTAGCGCACGCGCTCGATCTCGACGCCGCAGCTTGCCAGGGGAAGACCGACGGGAGCCCAAGGCTTATCGAGCTTAACACGCACGCCAAGCAGCAGGGGGTAACGACGCAGCAGCATCTGGGCCACACCCTCGGCTGCAGCCTCGATGAGCTTAAACGTATGCTCGCGCAGATATCCGTCGACATCGTGACACACCGAGCCGTAATCAATCGAGGCATCCAGGTTGTCGTGCTCCCCTGCTGCACGCAGGTCGGCATAGAGCACCAAGGACACGATGAACTTCTGGCCCAGCGCGTTCTCTTCGGGATACACACCGTGGTTGGCAAAGACCTCGAGACCGTCGATAGTAATGCGGTCAGCATGGCGCAGGTCGTCATAGCTCACGTGGGGCACCGCCGCTGCGGTGGATATTTCGCCCCTTCCACGGCGGGCGAGCTCGGCGCCTTCAGTCTTGGTTGCATTCTCGGGCAGTTTCTTGTTACTCATCGCGATCGTCTCCTTCGTTTAGAACCCCGACCGCGCAAACTAACTACACGCGAATCGACAGGTTCTTTTTATCATCGCTCCAATTGCAAGCATTGCGCGCGGGGCATGCAAAGCAGGCGCGCGACGCTTTGTCGGCTGCATAGAGCAGACGCTCGAGCGGTTGGCTGTTCACGCGCAGCTTTCGATGGCCCAGAATGGCCGTCTTAATGGCCGCAGCATCGGCCGGCTCAAACGCTACGTCATCGGGCATGCCGCCGAGAATCGCATCAGCGACACGTTCGCTTGCAACATCATGGGATATACCCGATTCATACTGTTCATCTTTGCCGATATCGTGAAGAAGTGCCGTGGCGTAGATGACCTCGCGGTCAAATTCGAGCTGTTCCTCGAGATTCTTGATCCACATAATGCGAGCGACATCGAGCAGATGGTCAATACCGTGGCGGCAGAAGATACGCCCCGATTCCAACCGTGCAATGTTGCCCAGGTGCCGCCGGAACAGGCCGTTGGCACAGATGTAATCGATACGAGGCATGGCACCAAAGGGGGCTAGGCCCGAAGCCATAAAACCGCGACGCGGCGTTCCCTCATCGGTCTTCGATGCAAAGTCGTTAACGGCTCTCATGGTTAGCGGTCCAGCATCCTAAAGAATCGCTCCTCGAGCGACGGATCGGTCTCAAAGATGCCGCGGCGAGCGAGCGTCACGGTCTTGGTGCCGGGCTTTTGCACGCCACGCATGGTCATGCACATATGCTCAGCTTCCATGAGCACAATCGCTCCCTGGGGAGCGAGATACTCCATGAGAGCATCGGCAACCTGCGCACACAGCTGCTCCTGCAGCTGCAGACGGCGGGCATAGACCTCAACCGTGCGGGCGAGCTTGGAAAGTCCAGCCACCCGACCGTTAGGGATATAACCAATGGCGGCCTTGCCATAAAACGGCAGCAGATGATGCTCGCACAGCGAGTAGAACGTAATGTCGCGCTCGATAACCAAATCGTTCGAAGCGACGGCAAAAGTTTTGGACAGGTGCTCCTCGGCACTCTGGTCCATACCGCCGGCAATCTCGCCATACATACGGGCGACGCGTGCCGGAGTCTCCAGCAGGCCCTCACGAGTTGGGTCCTCGCCTATACCTTCAAGCAGCAGCTTAATGGCAGTCTCGACTTTTTCCTGATCGACCATCTGGGCCTCACTTTTTTCGATTTCGCGTTCGCGCTATGGTACCACGCCGGCACGCAACCTCTGCCAGCTACATAGTATGGGTCGAATAGACCGGATCGTCCCGCCAAAGCTCCACAGCATCGCAAAGCGCAACGCCCTCACGTGCAGCACGAGCGCGCGTGGCGTTCATGTCGATCACGCGCTGATTGCTCGAGCACCTAAAGCGCAACGAGATATCGTACAGATCCTGAACGAACGGGCCGTCCACCAACATGTCGAGGCAGGCCAGGATACGGTCCGTCACCTCGGTATGATGACGGCCACCCGGCATAAGCTCCTCGAGCACGTCACCGGTAAAGCACCAAATGGTCTTGCCCGACCCAGCAGGATAGGCCGCACGCACGCGCTCGATAAAGTCAACAAGCCCCGCCTGATTCTCGGGCTCCATAGGCTCGCCACCCAGAATCGTCAGGCCATCGATAAAGGGATGATCGAGACTCTCGATAATCTTATCCTCGACGGCGCGATCGAACGGCTCGCCCGCAGCAAAGTCCCACGCGACAGAGTTAAAGCAATTCTTGCACCCACGGCGGCACCCGCTCACAAACAGAGAAGTACGAACGCCTTCACCATCAGCAATATCGAAATACTTAATGTTCGCGTAGTTCATAAGTAACTCTCCCGGGAGGCCGGGACATATCTTCCCGTCCTCAAACATTCTCGGCCTTCGGCCTGCGAAACTGCGGGCGGGACGATATGTCCCGGCCTCATGCAAAGGGTAACTCAATGAACGAAGCGAACATCGAGCATAGGGTTCGAGGTCCAATAAAAACTGGGTTGCGGCTCAACCGCCATCACAAGTAAATCGCAGCTGCAGCTCGAATTATTTCCGCTAAGAACTTCGAGGAGTGAGCAGACCGCATGCTGCATCTCAGCTACGTCAACTTGGCTGCCCCGTAGCGAGGCCCCGGACCTTTACTCGATATGAGTTCCGCACGAACAGGAGGCGCCAGTGGCGCCTCCGTCGTGAGCCAGGACTGTCCGAAAT
>JAEZNV010000031.1 GCA_023441725.1 Actinomycetes bacterium
CACGGTAGACGGTCGCCATGCCGCCTGTCCCCACCTTATCCTTGAGGAGGTATCTTCCCCCGAGGACCCTCTGTTCCATTCCTGCTCCTAACATAACTATTCGCTCAACGATGTGTGTAGTACCTACTGTGTGGCCGCTGGGGCCATGTGACGCATTGCCGCTAGCCCTTAGGCCGCGGCGCGCCCCGGGTGTCCGATTCGATCACGGGCATCACGCTCCCTGGGCGGCGAGTGCCGCGGTCAGGACGATGCCGGCGATCTTGGCCGCCTTGACGTCGTGTTGGTCGTAATCCTCCAAGGCCACCGAGATGGCGACCGTGGGTGAATCGTAGGGTGCAAAGCCGTTAAACATCGAGTTGACGTTGGTGCCGCCGGTCTCGGCCGAGCCGGTCTTGCCGGCAACCTTGACGCCCGGAATCTGGGCATCGGTGCCGGTGCCGGACTGGACGACGGCGAGCATGGCCTGCTTGACCTGGTCGGCCGTGGCAGAGCTGACGGCCTGGCCCAGCGAGCGGGACTGCGTGGTCTTGACCACGGTTCCGTCCGGTGCGAGCACCTGGGAAACAAAGAACGGGTCCATGACCACACCGCTGTTGGCGATGGCCGCGGCGATCACGGCATTTTGCATGACCGTGGTCTGCGGGCCGGGCGTGTGGTCCATGCCGACGGGCTGGCCGGCACCTGCCCAGGCGGTCTCCCACTCGGTCATGAGCGACGGATCGGCCATGATGGAGGCCGTGGAGGTCAGGTCCTGGCCGAGCTTCTGGCCGTAGCCAAAGGCGTTGGCAAACTGCACGAGCGTGTTTGCGCCCACTTCGTTGGCCACCTGGCCAAAGACGACGTTGGAGGAGACGGCAAAGGCCTGCTGCAGGCTGATGGTGCCGTAGCTCTCGTTGGCGTAGTTGGTGACCGGCGCGTTGCCGATGTCCATGGAGCCGGGTGCCTGATAGGTGCTCGTGAGGCTGGCGGTTCCGGTCTCGAGTGCGGCGGAAAGCGTGACGACCTTAAAGGTGGAACCCGGGGTGTACAGCGCGTCCATGGCGCGGTCGTACATGGAGCCGTCCTCGCCGCCGCCCGTCTGCAGCAGCGCGTCGATGTTGGTGTTGTCGTAGGTGGGCGAGCTGGCGCACGCGAGGACTGCGCCGGTGCGCGGATCCAAGACCACCACGGCGCCCTTAAAGCCCTTGAGCGCCTGCTCGGCGGCCGTCTGGATGCGCGAGTCGATGGTGAGCTTGGCGGTGTTGCCCGGCTGGGTTTGGCCTGCAAGCGACGCGATGGCGTTGTTCCAGCTGGAGTAATCCTTGGAGCCGGTGAGCGTGTCGTTCATGACGGCCTCGATGCCGGCGGTGCCGTACTGCTGACTTACGTAGCCCACCACGTGCGCGGCCATGTTGCCGTTGGGGTAGGAGCGGGCGTAGGTGCCGTCCTCCTGCTGCAGAGACTCGGCCAGCGTCACGCCATCGGACGTGATGATGGAGCCGCGCTGGATGTACTTGGAGCGGGCGATGGTGTGGTTGTTGGTTGGCATGTCCTGATAGTCCTTGGCCTTGATGACCTGGACATAGGTGAGGTTGCCGATAAGGATGGCGAACAGCGCCGTAAAGGCGAGCACGGCGCGGGTCAGGCGGTTGGCGAGTGCCACGCGGCCGAGCACGCCGGATTCGGGCGTGTCGAGCAGGCGGCGGCGCATGCGCGAGCCGGCAGAGTGGCTGCCGCGGCCATACGAAGACGAGGCGGCAAAGCGCGTACCGGTCGGGGCTGCGGCGGATGCGACCTGGTCGTCGGTGATGGCCGCCATGGTGCCGGCGCCGGTGAGTTCGGCCTCGCGTCCGGTTGCCTCGTCACCGGCGCGCAACAGCAGCGCGACGATGATAAAGCTCGCCAGCAATGAGGAGCCGCCCTGGCTCATAAAGGGCAGGGTAACGCCGGTCAGCGGGATCAGACGGGTCACGCCGCCCACAATCAAGAAAGCCTGGAAGCTGATGGCGGCCGTAAGGCCTGTGGCGCTAAAAGCGGCAAGGTCGGACTTGGCGCGGGCGGCTGTGGTCAGGCCGCGAACGGCAAAGAGCATAAACAGGATGAGCACGGCACCGCCGCCCAAAAGGCCCATCTCCTCGCCGATGGCCGAGAAGATAAAGTCGGACTCGACGACGGGGATGTTGTTGGCCATGCCGTTGCCGATACCAACGCCGACCAGGCCGCCGTCGGCGAGTGAGAAGAGCGACTGGACGATCTGGTAGCCCTGCCCCTGGGCGTCCTTAAACGGATCAACCCAAACCTGGAAACGCACTTGAACGTGCGACAGGAACTTGTAGGCGCCCACGGCTCCCACGGCCAAAAGTGCGAGGCCGATGATGACGTACGAAAAACGTCCCGTGGCAACGTAGAGCATCAGCAAGAAGATGGTATAGAACAGCACTGCCGAGCCCAGATCGCGT
This sequence comes from Actinomycetes bacterium, assembly GCA_023441725.1. Next base: position 2,439 of record JAEZNV010000031.1, read on the forward strand.
TCGAAGACGACGACGAGCAGGCATACGCCCCATACCGCAAAGAGCGGAAGCAGCAGGCGCAGGCGCGGAACTTTAAAGCCCAGGATCTTTCGGTTGGAAATGGAGAGCAGCTCGCGGTTCTCGGCCAGGTAGCCGGCCAGGAACAGCACGATAAAGACCTTGGCGAACTCGCCGGGCTGGATGGTAAAGCCGGCGATGCGAATCCACAGCTTGGAGCCCGAGATCGTGGTACCGATAAAGATCGGCAGCATCAGCAAAATGATGCCGACGATGCCAAAGGTGTATTTGTAGCGCATGACCACGTCGAGGTTTTTGACCAGCGCGAGCGTTCCCACCATCAACGCTACCGAGATAAACAGGATGACGAGCTGTGAGATGGCGAGGTCGGGCGCCAGGCGCGTCACAAACGTGATGCCGATGCCCGACAGAACAAAGACGATGGGCAGGATTGCCGGATCGGCGCCGGGCGCCAAGATGCGCACGGCGATGTGCGCCGCGGCGAAGGCGGCAAAAAGTCCGATCGGCACGGCGAGCGTCTCAAATGAGATAGCGGCGCCCGCGGTGAGTACGTACATCGCATACAGCAGGATGACGGGGAACGCCGAGGCGATGAGTAAGAGCAGTTCGGTGTTGCGGCGACTCATAAGCGGCACTCCCTTTCTAGTTCTTGTCGGAGGCTTCGGCCTCGGCGGACTGTTCGGCGGTTTTCTCGGAATCTGATTCGGAGGTCGATCCCTGGTCGGTGTTGTCGCGGATCGTTTGTGCGTCAATCACCTGGCGGGTCTGCTCCTCGTCAATCTGATGACGGTATTTGGAAATGGTGTCCTGCGCATCGTCGACACTTGTTTGCGTAATGCCCGCTTTGAGGCGGTTTTGCGTGTCTTCGGGCAGGTCGGACAGCTTGATGCTCGTTTCGCTCTCGAGCCAGTGGAGCTTAAGGCCGAGTGGCTTGCCGGGCACGCCGCGCCAAACTGCGACATTGCCCTGGTAGGTTCCCAGGTAGTACGAGCCGGTGATGCCCGCGTAGGCCCAAATTGCCGCTGCCAGCACAAAGACGATGCCCAGGACCACGCCGATGGTGATATTGCGGCGACGCACGCGTTGCGCCTCGCGCATGACGCCATCGTCGACCAGGTCGACTACTACTACGGTCACGTTGTCGTGGCCACCGGCGGCAAGCGCGGCGTCCACCAGGTTGTCGACGCAGATCTGCGCGGTCGAGGACTGCGTGGCAATGTTCTCGATATCGCTATCGGGAATCATGCTCGAAAGGCCGTCGGAGCACAGGATCAGGCGGTCGCCCTCCTCGATATGCAGGGTAAAGTGGTCGGCGTACATGGCAGGGTCCGAGCCCAGCGCGCGGGTGATGACCGAGCGGTTGGGATGGACGCGGGCCTCGTCGGCCGTAATCTCGCCGGCGTCCACGAGCTCTTCCACATAGGAGTGGTCGCGGGTCACGCGAATCAGCGTGCCCTCGTGGAGCAGGTAGGCGCGCGAGTCGCCCACGTGGGCGATGGCGAGCGTGTCGTTTTCGATATAGGCGCAGGTGGCCGTGCAACCCATGCCGGGCTTGCCCAGGCCATTCAAGGCGGCCTCGATCACAGCGGCGTTGGCGGCCTCGACAGCTGCAGCCAGGCGTGCCGCATCGGCAGACTGCGGGGCTGTCTTGGCGATGGTCTCGACGGCGATGGAGGATGCCACCTCACCGGCGGCGTGGCCGCCCATGCCATCGCACACGCAAAAGAGCGGCGACTGCACCAGGTAGGAATCCTCATTGTGCGGGCGCACGCAGCCAACGTCGGAGCGGGCGCCCCACATGAGCTGCGTGGTGGTGCCGGCATCATAGGTCGAGTCGGTTTCGATGCGCTCCTCGGCCAGGGGCTCAAAGCTCATGGTCGAGCCGGGGTCCTTGAGCTTGGCTTCTACGGCGGCAACGTCGATTTCTGCCGTGTCACCGGGGGAGACGGTATCGGCCTCGGCACTTGGGGCGGCGTCGTTGTCGTCCGGGGAGTCGAGCTCCTCAGACGTGTGGACGGCCGGTTGGTCGTCTTGCGGTTCGAGAATCATGGGCTCGGGCGTCGCAAAGTGCGACGGAGCGGGCGTGCTTTGGGGTTGGGCGGTGGGCTCGGCAACTGCGACGGGCTCGCTTGCGGGCGCAGGTTGCGGGGCCTCGGGTGCGGGGGCGTCCTCGGGGGAGGGCGCTGCCTCGGGCGCCGGTGTGGACGCGGGCGCGACCTCGGACGCCGAGGCTACGGGAAACACCGGCGCGGCGGGCTCGGGTGCCTCAAACACTGCGGCGCTCTCGTTGATTGCCGTGGCGACAGGCTCGGCAAAGTGGGCCGGCGCCGGCGTTGCCTCGGGTGCTGCGGACTGCTCGGCAGCATGCGCTCCAATGGGCGCCGCTGCGGCATCCTCTGCGCCCTCGTCATCGGCGAGGGCCGAATAATCATGCGTTACATGCGAAAGAGGCAGGGAGAACACGGTGTCCTCGGGCTCCACGGGCGCAGAGTCCGCCGGAGCGGCGTGGGCCGGCGCAGTCGCGGCGGCAGCCGGTGCCTCGGTCATGGTTGCGGACTTGTTCTCCTCGTCGATCATCGACGGTTCACCTTCATGACCACATCGCCAATCTGAACCTCGTCGCCCTCGCGCAGCGTCGCGGGCTCCACGAGCTGGCGGCCGTTGACGAGCGTGCCGTTAAGCGAGTTGAGGTCTTCGATGATGAGTGCCGGGCCCTGCAGCGAAAAGCGCGCGTGCGAGGCCGAGACAAACGGTTCGTTGATGCAGATGTCCGAAGACGGCGAGCGGCCGACGATGACGGGGCCGAGCATATCTACGTGGATGCCGCGGATGCCGCGCGGACCCTTGTCCACATCGATCGTCCAGATAGCCGAGTCGCGGCGCTGGCCGCGCCCGAGGCCCCCGCCGGGCTTCATGACGGCGAACAGGAAGATATAGAGCAGGGCGACCAGGACGATGCGGCCTGCAAAAAGGACGATATCGATGTTCATAAGCGACTATCCCCTAAATTCAAAGGTGCTCAGGCCAAACGTCAGC
>JAEZNV010000046.1 GCA_023441725.1 Actinomycetes bacterium
AACGGTAATTTCAACTTGATACTTGACAAGTTTTGTATAAACAATTATTTGTTATCGAATGCAGAGAAAGCGCCCGGTCAAGCCGATGCATCGTCGGTTTGACCGGGCGCTTTCGCTTTGAGGGTACAAGGCTCGCCGGACTGCGAGCTCACCGCCTATCGCTTGGAATTGACGCGGTAATGGAAGATCTCGGGGTGCGTACGGGTGTGCGTCACCTCAAACAAGATGCCATCCGAGGTGTACGACTGGCTCTCCATGACGGCAACGCAGTTGTATTTGCCAAGGTCAAGATAGCTGCAATCTTCATCGTTGGCGAGCTCGACACTCACCGTACGACGGCTCGCCATCACCTTGACGCCGCACTTGTGCTCCAGATAGCCGTAGATAGAATCCGACGCGACCTCGGGGGTCAGGCCTTTGGCGATCGACTCCAGAAAATAGCCGTGATCCACCTGGCGAGCGCTACCGTTAAGGCTACGGACGCGCACCACACGAATCAACTCCTCGCCCACCTTAAAGCCCAGGCGACGAGAGAGCTGCTCGGTGCAGACCAGATGTTCAAAGGACTTAACGTCCGTCGATGCAACGGCATTGTTGCGCTTTGCAAATTCGCCAAACGACTCGACTTCCTCGAGCGCGCCCAGCATATCGGTTTCGCCCTTGAGCCAAATAACGCGTACGCCCTTGCCGTGTATGGGCTGCACAAACATCTCGTCGGCCAGCATGCTCAAGGCGCGGCGGACGGTATTGCGCGTGCAGCCGAACTCTGCGGTCAGCTCTGCTTCGGTTGGCAGCATCTCCTGAAACGCATAGGTCCCGTTAATGATGCGCGAACGGATCTCGCGGTAGATTCCTTCGTAAATCGCTTTTGGCATGGCTTCACCTCTAATGAATATGTATGGCTAGGCACGATAGCATTTCTTGGGGTTGTTTAAACCGTCTATCGGCAAAGCACGGATTATTTACCGTCGACGGTTCCCCCGACACCCAAATCGGACCGAATCAAAACCTTCAATGCGGCAAGCAGCCAGTCCTCTACAATGAGTTCATTGTTTAAACGTTCTTGCTCGCACAGCATGTTGCATCCGGAAGGCATATTATGCTGCAGAAAATCCAACGTTTTGGCGGAGCCATGTTCGCGCCCGCCATGCTCTTTTCCATATCGGGCCTTATGGTCGGCATCTCATCCCTCGCCACGACCGTAGACATTGTCGGCGATATGGCCACATATGGAACCCCCTGGTACATTTTCTGGAGTATCGTCCAGCGTGGATCGTGGACAGTCTTTAAACGTCTTCCGCTCCTGTTTGCCATCGCGCTGCCCATCGGCCTTGCCCAAAAGCAGCCGGCGCGTTGCTGCCTCGAGGCACTCGTCGCCTATTTTGCCTACTGCTTCTTTTTAAGCGAGATCATTAAGCTGAGCGGAGACAACCTTGGACTTAATTACCCATCATCTTTAACCCCCGCTAGCGGCATCACCGTCATCGACGGCATCAAGACGCTCGACACCGGCATTATCGGCCCGCTTGTGGTGTCGGCAACCGTCGTCGCCATTCATGACCACTTCTACGATGCCAAGGTTCCCGATTGGCTCGGCACCTTCTCGGGATCCTCGCTGGTCTACCTCATCAGCTTCTTTGCCGTGCTCGCCCTTGCTATCGTCTCGGCCGCCATCGTGCCTTCCGTATACGCAGTGACTGAGACGCTGCGCCACGCGCTTGCGGGCGTCGGCCCCTTCGGCGTAGGCATCTTTGTCTTTTTAGAACGAGCACTCGAGCCCATGGGGCTGCACCACCTGCTCTACATGCCGATCTACTACGACAACCTGGTCATTAACGACGGCATCTACGCCACGTGGACCAATTTGCTCCCCATCCTCTCCCACAGCACGCGCCCCCTCAATGAGCTTGCGCCGTGGGCCGGTTTCACCGCCACCGGCTGGGTCAAGTTCTTTGGCCTTCCTGCCATCGCGGCTGCGTTCTACTCCACCGCAAAGCCCGAGCGCCGCGCCGGTCTCAAGGTCATCCTGGTTCCCGCCATTGTTGCCTCAGTGGTCTGCGGCGTCACCGAACCGCTCGAGTTTCTCTTTATGTTCACCCACCCCGGGCTCTTTTTGCTCTACGCCGTCCTCTCGTCTTGCCTCGCCATGGCTATGAACTTCTTTGGCGTCGTCGGCATCTTCTCGGGTGGCTTTATGGAAATGGCCGCTTTCAACTTTATCCCGCTCATGCGGACGCATGCCGGCTCCTATCTTTTGGCGCTCGAAATCGGACTCATCTTTAGCGTCATCTTCTTTCTGAGTTTTCGAGGTCTTATTCTGACCTTTGACCTTAAAACCCCAGGACGCGAGGACCACATCGCCAGCAACACGGCGCTCTCGCGCTTGACGGGAGACGACGTTGACGAAGAGTGCTCATCCGAAAACAGCGCTTCCGGCGGCCAGGCATCACAAGACCATCTGCTCGCCGAGCAGGTTGTGATGCTTCTGGGCGGCGTCTCCAACATTGTGGGCGCAACCAACTGCGCTACGCGGCTGCGCGTCGAAGTCGTGGACCCTTCCATCGTTGCAGATAACGCGTCGTTTGTCGCGGTGGGCGCCAAGGGCCTCATCATTACGGGCAAGACCGCCCAGGTGATCATCGGCATCTCCGTTCCCCGCGTCAAAGAGCACTTTGATCGGATTATGGGGCTCGAACCGGGTTTTGCACTCGCCGCCTCGCCTTCTCATGTCGTCGACGCCGCCAAAAAGCATGGCAATGTCTGCTTCTTCGACATCGACGGTACGCTCGCCTGGCAAGATCCCAAACTTGCCCAAGAGCTCCCCGAGGGCGAGCGAGATCTTTCCCCCTATCCCAACGAGACGGTTGCGCAGGCAATTCGTACATTTGTCGCCAACGGCAACAAGGCCTTTATCTGCACGGGGCGTACCCCCAGCTGCATCCATCCTAAGCTGCTCGAGCTGCCGTGGACGGGCGTAGTGTGTCTCGCGGGCGGTTACGCCGAACTCGAGGGACGCGTTGTGCGAAATGCAGCCATAAACCCTGGTCTGCTACAGCGCCTCGCCCCCTATCTCGAGCAATCGGGTGAGGTCATTCGCTTTGAGGGTATCGATCGCGTGGTGCGCATGAGTGCAGATGCCCCCGAGACGTGCGGATACGCACGCACCGTGGGCGACGCCGTCACGCAACTTGAGCACTACAACGCCTATAAAATTCTTATGTCCACACCACTTGCCAACCGCATCGCCCAAGATGAAGAGCTTGGACCCCTGCTCTGTTTCAACGAGCTCGAGCTCGAGGTCACAGAAATCTCGCCTCGTGAGTGCACCAAACGAGCCGGAATCAGCGCCGTGCTCGACGCCCTGGGGCCAGATCACGGCACCGTGTACGGCATTGGCGACGCGAGTAACGACATCGCCCTCATGGAGGCGGTCGATGTTGGCATCGCCATGGGCAACGCGCCGGACTTTCTCAAGGAAAAAGCCGACTACGTAACCGACAGCTTTGACCACGACGGCGTCGTCACCGCGCTCGAACACTTTGGGCTTATCTAGCCGAGCCCCTTGCCGCGTTTGCAGCCGCAAGACCCAATCGTCTTCAACCGCCGCGCTCGACGCCCTAATGTGGCAATATGTTGTCTGCATAATGCAACGATGCAACCTAAGAAAGAATGCGAGAACCCGTGTCCAGTCCGTTTACCAGCTTTTTAGCCCAGCACTTTGACCAGATTAACGACTATCTGGCCACGTTCTTTGACGGACAGGCGACCTCTGC
>JAEZNV010000066.1 GCA_023441725.1 Actinomycetes bacterium
GCTGCCGGGCGCACGCTTTCTGCCGATGATGTCTCGCGCTGTCTGGCCGTTCTGCGCGACGGCGAGCATGATGCCTCGTCGTTGCGCGATGACGTGCTGCTATCGTATCGCGGTCGCGTTATCCGCCCCAAGACGCTCGGCCAAAAGCGCTATGTGGATGCCATCCGCTCTTCTACCATCACGTTTGGCCTCGGTCCCGCCGGTACCGGTAAAACCTATCTGGCCATGGCGCTCGCCGTCGCCGCGCTCAAGCGCCATGAGGTAGGCCGCCTGATCCTGACGCGCCCGGTTGTCGAGGCGGGGGAGAACCTGGGCTTTTTGCCCGGCACCCTCGAGGAAAAGATCGACCCGTATATGCGCCCGCTCTATGATGCCCTCTTTGACATGATGGATCGCGAGCGCACCGATGAGCTTATGGAGCGTGGCGTGATCGAGATCGCCCCGCTCGCCTACATGCGCGGTCGAACGCTGAGTGATGCCTTTGTGGTGCTCGATGAGGCACAAAACACAACGCCTGAGCAGATGAAGATGTTCCTGACGCGTCTGGGTTTTAATTCCAAGTTCGTGATTACCGGCGACCTGAGCCAGCGTGACCTGGTGGGTCGCCGCGGCGGTCTTGCCGATGTCGAAAGGATTTTGGGTCGCGTCGACGATGTGGCGTTTTCTCATCTGGAGCGCGCCGATGTGGTGCGCCATGCCCTGGTGGGCCGTATCGTTGAGGCCTATGATGCATACGACGATGCGCGCGGGCAGCGCGCGCACGATCGAAAGGAGTCCCGTTGAGTGTATTGATCAGCAACGATGCCGAGCTCGATACGCTGCTCGATGCCCAGGAGGTGGAGCACATCTGCGGAGTTGTGCTTGCCGCCGAGGGTGTTGAGCGTGAGGTCGAGATTTCCCTTTCGTATGTCGATGAAGACGAGATGCACGAGCTCAACCTTGAGTGGCGCAGTATCGACCGCACGACCGACGTGCTCTCGTTTGAATGTGACTCGGCCTTTGACGAGGACATTCCCGCCGATGAGACGCTTGAGCTCGGCGATATTATCCTGGCCCCGCAGGTTATTGCCCGCCAGGCCCCCGGCTTTGGCAACAGTCCCGCCGATGAGTGCCGACTGATGCTCGTGCACGGAATGCTGCACCTGCTGGGTTACGACCACATCGAGGACGATGAGGCCGAGGTCATGGAGGCACGCGAGGATGCCATTCTACGCGACTTGGCGCTTGAGCGCGGCGAGGACCCCAAACTCGTCCACGTCGGCCCCATAACCAATCATTCCCACGACTAGGAGCCGTCTATGATTCCCGGATCGAACAAGGACCATCCGTCCTTTTTAAAGTCGTTCTCATACGCGATGGAGGGCTTCGTCACTGCCGTCAAGACCGAGCGCAACATTAAGGTCATGCTCGCGGCGGGCGTGTGCACCGTCATTGCCGGCTGCATCGTGGGGCTCGATATTGCCGAGTGGGCTACGGTCATCATTTGCTGCGGCCTGGTGATTCACGGCGAGCTGTGCAATACCGCCATGGAGGCGATTGTGGACCTGGCGACCCAGGAGCTGCATCCGCTGGCCAAGCGCGCGAAGGATATCGCCGCTGCCTCTGTATACGTTCTTTCCATTACCGCCGCGATCGTGGGCTTGCTTGTCTTTGCTCACGCGCTCGACTTTATTTAGAAAGGGATTCCCATGTCCGACAATATGCAGCCTACCGGTGAAGTTTTGGATGACGAGGTCCTGGACGAGGCTGAAGGTGCCGATTCGTTTGACGAGGTCGAGGAGTTCGACCCGTTTGAGGGTATGAGCGACGAGGAACTCGATGCCCTTTGCGACGAGGATGAGAGCCTCGCGGGCTTTGGCGACGTGGAACCTGGTTTCCGCAGCGGCTTTGTGGCCCTGGTCGGTCGTCCCAACGCCGGCAAGTCCACGCTGCTCAACGCCTGTTACGGCAAGAAGGTCGCCATTACCTCTCCGGTTGCCCAGACGACCCGCCGCCGTATGCGCGCCGTGGTCAACCGCCCCGGCTATCAGCTGGTTTTCGTTGACACGCCGGGTATCCACAAGCCCAAGGACGGCCTGGGCTCCGAGCTTAACAAGAGCGCGTTGTTCGAACTGAACGATGTCGATGTCGTCGCGTTTCTGATCGACGCCACCAAACCCATCGGCAGGGGAGACGCCTGGGTCGCAGAGCGCGTCAAGAACGCCCGTTCAAAAAAGGTCCTGGTGCTTACCAAAGCCGACGAGGCCGATCCCGCCCAGGTTATGGAACAACTCAAGGCCGCCCACGAGCTTATGGAATACGACGATGAGATCGTGACGTCGTCGGTCAAGAACTTCAACGTCGATGCGTTTATCGAGACCGTCGCTCACTTCTTGCCCGAGGGCCCGCGTTGGTTCCCCGAGGACATGGGCACCGACGCGTCCGACGAGACCCTCGTGGCCGAGTTTGTGCGCGAGAAGGTCCTGCGTCGCACCCGCGACGAGATCCCTCACTCCGTGGGCGTCATCTGTGACGCGCTCGAGCAGACTAAGAAGGTCCTGCGCGTGCACGCCACGATTTACGTCGAGCGCGAGGGGCAGAAGGGCATCATCATCGGCAAGGGCGGCGAGATGATTAAGCATATCGGCATCGATGCCCGTCG
>JAEZNV010000109.1 GCA_023441725.1 Actinomycetes bacterium
TGTACCAGACGCGTAAGATCGGTGTGGTCGGCCAGGGCCACGTAGGAGCACATGTCGCCAACAGCCTGCTCATGCAGGGCATTGCCGATGAGCTGTACCTGTGCGATATCAACGAGGCCAAGGTGACTTCCGAGGTCCAGGACCTGCGCGACTCCCTTTCGTTTGTCCCGTACAACACCAAGATCGTCAACTGCTACGACCACTACGAGGAGCTGGCCTGTTGCGACGTCATCGTCAACGCCGCCGGTAAGGTCGCGCTGGCCGCCGGCAACCGCGACGGCGAGCTGTTCTTTACCACCGACGCCGCCCGCTCCTTTGCCAAGCGCATCGTCGACGCCGGCTTCGACGGCATCTTTGTGAGCATCTCCAACCCCTGCGACGTCGTGTGCACCGAGCTGTGGCACCTGACCGGCTACGATCCCAAGAAGATCATCGGCTCGGGCTGCGGCCTGGATTCCGCCCGCCTGCGCACCGAGATCTCCAAGAAGGTCGGCGTGAGCCCCAAGTCCATCGACGCCTACATGATCGGCGAGCACGGCTTTAGCCAGCTGGCCGCCTTTAAGGCCGCGACCATCGCCGGCAAGAGCCTCAACGAGCTTCAGGCCGAAAACCCCGACAAGTACGCCTTTGACCACATGGAGGTCGAGGAGCTCGCGCGCAAGGGCGGCTATGTGACCTACCAAGGCAAGCAGTGCACCGAGTACGCCGTCGCCAACTCCGCCGCGCGCGTCTGCGCCGCCGTGCTGCACAACGAGCACGCCGTGCTTTCCGCCTCCACGCTCATGACCGGCCAGTATGGCGAGGAGGGCATCTTCACATCCCTGCCGTGCGTGATCGGCGCCGAGGGCGTCGAGGAGGTCTACACGCTCGACCTGTCCGAGTACGAGCTCGAGGGCTTCCACAAGAGCTGCCAGCACATCCGCGACAACATTGCCCAGCTCGACTGGTGGGACGCCGAGGCCTACGACGCAAAGTAGGCCGCTGGCTGCCGCAACCTTGCGAATCTAAGCGCGATACCAAGCGGGCCGCGCCGGAAATCCCCGGCGCGGCCCGCCTTTTTGACTCACGCAGTGCCCTTGCGAATCGAAGGTGAATACTTTTCCGCGAAGTGAACGAGCAAAAACGAGCCCCCGAAGCATCCACACTTTTCAGACGCCGCTACCTGCGGTTTCGCCAAGTTTTTCCTGCAGTTTTGGCGTCAAAAAGTGTGGATGCTTCGGGGGTCCAAAATAGGTCGTTCACTTCGCGGAAAAGTATTCACCTTCGTTTTCGCGCAGACACGAATCCGGCCGCCACAACGCAAAACGGGGCCTGCGCGCAGCGCAGACCCCGTCGTGAGAGGCTATTCCCGGTATATTAGTACTGCTCGATGCCCATGTAGCGACGAACCTCGGGGCTGTGGTCGAAGACCTTGCCGCGGGCGGCGCGCAGCTCGCAGCTCATGTTGTAGAAGAAGATCGGCTCCAGGTACGAACGCACACTGGCAGGTACCTCGCCCACGCCGTACTCGAGCGCGTCGAGCACCATGATCGTGTCGGTGTGCGTGTTGAGGAACGCAAGAGCGCGCTCCTCCATGGGGCGGCACTCGCCCGCGCCAAGCTGCACAAAGTAGAACACGCCGGGCTCGGTGGCTTCGAACGGGCCGTGGAAGTACTCGCCGGAGTGGATGTAGCAGCAGTGCTGCCACTGCATCTCCATGAGCGAGCAGATGGCCATGGCGTAGGTCTGGCTAAAGTTGGGTCCGGAGCCCAGGATATAGAAGAACTTGTGCTGCTGGCAGAGCTCGGCAAAGCGGGCGCCCAGCTCGGCGTTGACCTTCTCGCGGGCGGCGGGCAGCAGCGCATCCATCTGCTTGAGGCCCTCGTACATGTCGGCGAGTGCCTCGTAGCCTTCCTGCTGGTCGAGCAGCTCGGCGGCGATCAGAGCGCCGATGCCCTGCGGCACCTCGGCCTGCGGCACGCCCTCGCCCCACGGGTAGACCCAGGTGATCCACTTGCCGTTGTCAATCTTGGAGCCCTCGCAGTCGGTCATGGCGACGACCTCGGCGCCGGCAGCCAACGCCATCTCGCAGCCATCGACGACCTCTTGCGTGTTGCCGCTGTGGCTGCAGGCAATAACGAGCGACTTCTCGCCAAGGCTCTTGGGGGCCATCAGGCAAAACTCGCGTGCCGTGTAGACCGTCGAGGTAAACGTGGTGGCCTCGCGCTTGAGCAGCTCGTTGGCCGGCATCAGGTCGATCATCGAACCGCCACAGGCGATCCAAAAGACGTTCTCAATCTTGCCCTTGCGCTCGATGATTTCCTGAATCAGATCGTGTGCGTTCATCCTGATGTTCCTCCTTGTGCGGCGGTTTTGAGCGACGGCAGCTCGTACCTGCTGTCGTTCTATGTTGTCCTATTTATAACACGTGCAACAACGCCCGTGAAGTCATCTTAGCAAATTTGTTCTATGTTGTTCTATCTGTGGACGTTAGATGTCGAACACGTAGCGCGAGCCCACGATCTTTTGGCGGCCGAGCAGCAAGGGGCGCTCGTCCTCATCGGTAAAGTACGCCTCCATATAGAAGAGCGGCTCGCCGACCGGCACCTCCAGCAGTGGGGCCGCTTGAGCATCGGCAAGCGCAATCTCCACGGTGCAGGGGTCGGACTTGAGCGGCGCGCGACCCGAATGCTCGGCAACGAGTGCAAAGATGGAATTGTCCGTGAGGTCCTTGTCGGCAAGCGTCTGCAGATAGGGATGGTCGGCGAGCACAAAGGTGTTGTTCTCAAACATGACAGGGATGCCGTCGGCTGTGCGCACGCGTTCGACCACGATAAGCTCGCAGCCGGGCTCCACGCCAAAGAACGCCGCATCCTCGTACGTCGCCGCGACCACCGTGCGCGACACCAGACGCGCACCCGGCACCATGTCGTTGGCAGCACAACCCTCAGTAAAGCTCTGGACGTCACCCTTCTGACGAATCTTGCGCTTGAGCTTGGGAGCGCACACAAAGGTACCCCTCCCCTGCTGGCGGCTGAGATACCCCGCGCGCGACAGCTCCTCGATGGCACGGCGCACGGTGATGCGCCCCACGCCGTAGGACTTCGCGAGCTCCATCTCGGAAGGAATGCGCGAGCCGGCCACGTACACGCCGCGCGCAATCTCGCCCTTTAGGTCGTCCATGACCTGCTGGTACAGCGGCACGGCGGACACCTCGGCGCGCTCGGAACGTTCGGTCTTGCTATCGGCTACCATCGTTACGCTCCATCCCGCGCATGCTCGGACTCAAATTCTTCAATCGCCGCCATAAACTGCTCGCCAAAGGCGTCGGCCTTTTTCTCGCCAATGCCGTTGACCTGAATCAGCTCGTCGCGCGTCTGAGGGCGCAGGCGGCACAGGCCGCGCAGGGCCTTGTCGGAGAAGACCATGTACGGCGCCATCTCCAGCTCGGTCGAGATATCCTTGCGCAGGGCGCGCAGGCGCTCGAACAGCTCGGCATCGTCGCCCACGCGTGGGCGCTGATCCAGCTCGGCCTCCTCGCGCAGCAGATCCACCGCACGGCGGGCGCGGGCTGAGGCCTTGCGCTTGGACGCGCGACGCTTAACGGTAAAGGCAAACGCCTCATCCTCGACCTCGCCGGCACGCGGGCCCAGGCCCACGACCGGGTACTGCCCCTGCGAGGTGGCCAGATAGCCGCGGCCGCACAGCTGGCCGATGATGTCCTTGATGCGCCCGACCGATTCGCTCGACAGCTCACCGTAGCCGCGGTCCTCGTCCAAACGCATCTGGCGAATGCGCTCGGTGTTGCCGCCGTGGAGCACATCGGCGATCAGCGACTTGCCAAAGCGCATGGGACGCGTGGCCACATAGCGCACGGCGGCGCGAGCCATATCGGTGACGTCCTCGACCTCGAACTGCGTGAGACAGTTGCTGCAGTTGCCGCAGCCCTCGGCGTCGTCTGCCGTGCCGCCCGCGGCGGCTGCCGCATGCTCGGCCGCGGCCTCGTCGCCAAAGTAGCGCAGCATGTATTCGCGCAGGCAGCCGGTGGTATTGCAGTAGCCCTCCATCTGGCTGAGCAGGCGATAACGGTTCTGGAGCGCCCACGCGCGCTGTTCGTCGTCGAGTGCCTCGTCGGCCGCATCGCCGCGATCGATCAGAAAGCGGCGCATACGGAAATCGTTGCCGTTCCACAGCAGGTGGCAGCTGGCCGGATCGCCATCGCGGCCGGCGCGGCCCGCCTCTTGGTAGTAGGCCTCGATGCTCTCGGGCACGTTGTTATGAATCACGTAGCGCACGTTGGGCTTGTCGATGCCCATGCCAAAGGCGTTGGTGGCGACCATCACCTGAATGTCGTCGTCGATAAAGGCACGCTGACTCTGGCGGCGGGCGTCGTTGCCCATGCCGGCATGGTAGCGGCCCACGCGAATGCCGCTGGGGCCCAGCGTCTCGGCAAGCTCGCCCGCCAGCGCGTCGACCGTCTTGCGGGTCGAGCAATACACGATGCCGCTCTCGCTCGAATGCGCGATCACGTAGTCGCGCACCCAGGCGGTCTTGGCCTTGTCGCCCATCTCTTCGCAACCGAAGTAGAGGTTCTTGCGATCAAAACCCGTCATCACGGTCGCGGGATTTTGCAGGCCGAGCATTTGCTGGATATCGGCGCGCACGCGCTCGGTCGCCGTGGCGGTAAACGCCGCCACGATCGGGCGCCGCGGCAGCGAATCGATAAACTCGCGAATCTGCAGGTAAGCGGGACGGAAATCCTGGCCCCACTGGCTCACGCAGTGGGCCTCGTCAATGGCCACGAGCGGAACGCCGATGCCGCCTTCGGCCGCAGCTTCCTGCGCAAAGGCCAGAAAGCGCGGCTCGAGCAGGCGCTCGGGCGCCACGTACATAAGCTGATAACGGCCCTCGCGCGCCCGCTTGAGCACGGTGTTTTGCTGGGCCGGGGTAAGGCTGGAGTTGAGATAACTGGGGCGCGCACCCGCCGCGAGCAGCGCGCGGGTCTGGTCCTCCATAAGCGACAGCAACGGGCTCACCACAAAGGTGATGCCGGGCAGCATGAGCGCGGGCACCTGGTAGCAAATGGACTTGCCGGCGCCCGTGGGCATAACGCCGAGCGCATCGCGGCCGGCAAGAATCGCATCGACCATGCGGTCCTGTCCCGGGCGAAACGAGGTGTAGCCAAAATAGGCGCCGAGCGTGTCGAGCGCCATCTGCTGCATGCTTTCGGTCATGGTTTCCTAACGTCAGAATCATCTGCCGCCGATTATACGCCGCCACGCGGACCGGCGTCGCCCGGCTGTCAGCCACGCTCATTCTGCGGGTAGTCATTGGGGACGTTCTTGAATGACCAGTCGTTTAAGAACGTCCCCAACGACTAAGGAGTGTCCCCAGGTGCCGGCAGAAGAGGAACGTCTCCAAGTGCCGGCCCATCAACGCCGATGTTTTATCTCTTGACAAGCACGGAAACGTCGCTGGTTGAGCATAAGTCAGCGAAAACGCCCCTAAGCGAGCAAGGTGACGTGAAAGAGGAGGGAAGCGTACTTTGGTACGCGACCGACGATTGAACGTCAGATTGCCGCTTAGGGGCGTTTGCAGCATCGAGCCGTTACGCGGTTTGGTAAAACCGCGTAACTTACATCACCATAACGTAGCGCGATCCCACGTAGTACTGCTTACCCATCAGGACCGGCTCGCCATTGGGACCGGTAAAGCTGGCACGCAGGTTGAGCAGCGGATCGTGCGGAGCAATGCCCAACTCGGCCGCCTGCTCGGTATTGGCACGAACGGCCTCGACCGTGCGGTAGCCAACCGAGACAATCGGCGTTCCGCCAACACGCTCGACCTCGGCAAAAATCGACTTGTCCTCAAGATCGGCCGTCAACAGCTCACGGTAGGCGTCAAACGGCACAAAGATGTTCTCCTCAAAGATGGGCTCGCCGTCGGCTGTACGCACGCGCTTAATATGCAGCAGCAGCGCGTCCTTTTGCAGGCCAAAGAACTCCATCTCGTTTTGACGTGCCGGCACAATCTGGCGATCGACCACATGTGCGCCCGCCTTCATACCGTTGTCGGCACACAGCGCGGTAAACGTCTGCAGCGTCGAGGCGTGGAACTGGCGGTTGATGTGCGGCGTGGAGACAAAGGTGCCACGGCCCTGCTGCTTAACCAGGTAGCCATCGGAGCACAGCTCCTCGACGGCGCGGCGCACCGTAATGCGGCGCCCGTCGTACTGCTCGGCTAGCTCAAGCTCGGACGGAATACGCTCCTTGGGTGCATAAACACCTTTCTCGATCGCATCCTTGATTTCGTCGTAAATCTGCTGGTAAAGCGGTGCATTTTTGGGCGCAGGCATATCTAATCACTCTTATCGAAATATTGAAATAACTAATACGTATATAACGTCTAGTTTCATGTTACCTCATATTGATAAAACGATACACCCTCCCTACCAAAAAGCGACAGCTTCATTTTGGCAGGTTTTATCTGGGCAAACGAAAGTCCCTCGAAAGCAACGGGGCTTTCGTGGGGCTCATACGGAAGGGTTGCGCCGGGCCGGTAAAATGCCAAAACCCTACTTGCCGTCGTCCTGCTGCAGGCTGTCCTGCTCACTAAGGCGCGCCTTCCTGCTGGCCATGCGCGCGGGCTTGTCGGGATCGGGCACGGCCGTGGGCATGGGCTCGTCGACATGACCGCCCCACCAGCCGCCCACAAAGTTGAGCGTGTGGAACACATTGATCACGGCGCTGGGATCAATGTCGCACACCAGCTTGATAATGTCCTGGCTCTCGTAGGTCGAGACAACGGCGTGCAGCAGGTACATCTTTTCGCGGCTGTATCCGCCAATGACCTCGGCACAGCTAATGCCATGCTGAAAATGGTCAACATAGGCGGTCATGACCTCGTCCGCCTTGCGCGTCGTGATCTGCAGCGTCACGCGGTCGTAGCGACGATAGAAGCTGTCGATGGTCTTGGTCGAAATAAACTGGAACACGATGGAGTACGCCGCCTTGTCCCAGCCAAACATAAAACCAAAGATCGCCAAGATAAAGCAGTTGAAACCAAAGATGACGCCCCAGATGGTCTTGCCCGTGTGGTTGGAGACCCACAGCGCGATAAAGTCGGTGCCGCCGGTGGATGCGCCGGACTTAAGCGCGATGGCAGCGCCCAGACCCGAGACCACGCCGCCAAAAATGATGAGCATGATCTTGTCGCCCAAAAACGGGGCAAAGTGAAAGATGTTGAGGAACAGCGACGAGAGCACGACCTGCATCATCGAGAAGATGACGAAGCGCTTGCTAATGCCGCTCCAGCATAGGAGCGCCACGGGGATGTTGAGCGCGAGCATACCGAGCGAGATGTCGATGTGAACGCCGCCGAGCGAGGTAACGCGATCAAGCAGGACCGCGACACCGGTGAGACCGCTCGGAAGCAGGTCGGCGGGCTGAATGAACGCCTGGATCAGAAATGTCTGGAGAACGGCGGAAATTGTGACCGCCACGGCAGTAATGGCGCGGCGGACGATGGTAAGGCGGCCGAGCATGAGCACGCGGTCCGTGAGCTGATCGATGGCGTTCGCCACGTAGGCTCCTTTCGAAGGCAGATGTGGTTGTGGGGCATGCCCGCGATTGTAGCATGGAGCGTGCGGGGGCGCTTCAATTCACCCTCCCTCGACAACCAAAGCGGGACCAGCAACCCCCACGACCAAAGGCCCAAATTACAAGTGAGTAGACTTTTTACGATCTGCCGAGCACACCCAAAACCGCCACCCCTGTGACCTGCGGTTTTACAAAGGAAGATATGCATTGTGCTTGGCCTGCGCCAAAAAGTCTACTCACTTAGCCCGAATCGAAGCCAAACGGATCAAAATCGAAACCAAATTGAGCCAGTCCACCGCAAAAAACGTTTGAACCCGTGCTTCTCGCGGCGGATTGACACTACAAAGCGGCCAAAATGTCGGTCAGATTATCGATAACGGCATCGGCTCGCGATTG
>JAEZNV010000161.1 GCA_023441725.1 Actinomycetes bacterium
CCGTGCGGCCAAAGGGGCCCACCTGGTCGAGCGACGAGCCAAAGGCAACCACGCCGTAACGGCTCACGGCGCCATACGTGGGCTTAAAGCCCACCACGCCGCACAGCGACGCCGGCTGGCGAATGGAGCCGCCGGTGTCCGAGCCCAGCGAGAGCGCGACTTCGCCCGCGGCGACGGCTGCAGCGGAGCCGCCCGAAGAGCCGCCGGGCACGCGCTCGGTATCCCAGGGGTTGTTGGTGCGGTGGAACGCCGAGCTCTCGGTGGAGCTGCCAAAGGCAAACTCGTCCATGTTGGCCTTGCCCATGGGCAGGCAGCCGGCGTCGAGCATACGCTGGACGCAGGTGGCGGTGTAGACGCTCTGGTAGTTCTCGAGCATGCGGGAAGCGCAGGTGGTGCGCGTGCCCACGAGGTTCATGTTGTCCTTAATGGCCAGCGGCACGCCCGCGAGCGGGGGCAGCGGCTTGCCTGCGGCGCGGTCGGCATCCACGCGCGCGGCGGCCTCGAGCGCAAGCTCGGGCGCCACCTGCAGGAATGCCTGGACCCCGCCCTCGCGCGCCTCGATGGCAGCAAGGGAGGCCTGGGCCACCTCGGTAGCGGTAAAGTCGCCGGCGGCAACGCCCGCGGCGATCTGGACGGCGGTAAGGGAATCGAAGCTCTGCGCCATTACTCGCTCTCCCCCTCTCCCAAAATGGACGGCACGCGGAAGTAGCGGTCGCGCGCACTGCCGGCGTTTTCGAGCGCGACGTCGAGCGGCAGGTCGCGCTCGGGCTCGCGCAGGTCATCGCCCATCACGTTGGACAGGCTTCCGATGGGATGGAACGTGGGCTCCACGTCGGGCAAGTCATATTGCAAGACGGGCTCGAGCATCTGGACGGCGTCGTTCAGGTAGGACGTCATCTGGGTGAGCTCGTCATCGGTCAGTGCGATCTTTGCGTACTCGGCGATGCCGCGCACATCTTTCTCGCTGAGTGCCATAGGCGCTCCCTTCCGCATAACAGATAAACCGCTCTAGTATACAAGGCAACGCCGCTTGGAGCAGGTGCTTTACCCAAATGCAGCGAAAACGTAACGAGAGCGGCGGTTGGCAGGCGGCGGGATGGCGGTTCTGCAGCGAAACCGCACCGTCCATAGCGAAAACCGCGCCGTCCACAACGAAGACCATCACAACATTCGACGCTTTTCGTCAAAATCGCGATTTTCATCGAATGTTGTGATGGTTTGGAAGCCCCGACCACCACAAAGGTGCCTGTCCCCATTGTGATAGTTCTGGAGAATGCCCTATGCCGAGGTCTTGGCCTTGCGGCGCTTGCGGACCGCGTGGATCACGATGTCCAGCAGCAACAGCACAATGGCTACGACCACGATAAGCACGGCAAACTCGCGCTTGCCCCAGTGGCGACCAGCCAGCGACTTTTGCTTGTCGACGTCCTTCTTGCTGTACTTGGTGCGCACGCAGTGCACCAGCAGGCGATGGTCGTTCACGCCGTAGGGCGTGCAGGTGACGAGCGTAACCTTGTCGGCTCCGGGCTCGATGGTCAGCGACTCCATCTCCTCGGGCAACACGACCTCGGAGTCCACCATCTTGTAGGCGAGCGTCTTGTTCATGGTGTGTAGCAGCACCAGGTCGCCGGGCTCCAGCGAGTGGATGTCGTCGAACATGCTCAGGTTGCGCATGCCCGAGTGCGCGGTGAGCACGCAATGCGTCGAGGTACCGCCCACCGGTAGGCTCGTGCCCTCCAGGTGGCCGACGCCCGCCATGAGGACTTCCTCGCTCGTGCCGTGGTAGATGGGCATGCTCACGTCGATGGAGGGGATCTCGACCCAGCTCATCATGGGGTCGCGGTCGAAGATGAGCTGCTGGTCGTAGGGCTCGATCTGGTCGGCGGGGAGCTCGGTAGCCTCGCCCGCCAGCTGCTCGTTAAAGGAGCGCGCCTGGAGCAGGATGCGCTCGCGCTCCTCGGCAGACAGCGCGTCCACGGTGCTGGACACCGTGCTGATCTGGTTGAACACGCCCGAAGCCTCGAGCCGGTCCAAGATCCACGGCCAGGTCATAAGGCCTACGCCAATAAGGATGATGACGATGGTGATGAGCCGGTCGGCCCAGCGCGGCAGTCGCTTGCGACGGCGCTTAGGCTTTGGTTGAGGTTTGGGCTGGGGGCTTGAGCCGCCGTTGGCCGCGGCGTTATTGCTCTTCATGTGTTTGGCGCCCTGTACCATCGCCGGTCACTCCTCTACAACTCAAGTTATCTAAACAAATAATAGCCGATTAGCGAGCTCATGCGCCGGACAACGCAGCCTGGCAGCATTGCGCAGCGCGAGTATGGGCCCGCATTTGAGTTTTCAAAATATCCCGAATCGGCGGGGCGATTCGGGATACAATAACTACAGGAAACGACGCACCCCGCGTAAGTACTTAGGAGCGCGGGCGACCAGTTTCCGACGTTGTTAAATGCCCGGGCCTCTAACCCCGGGCATTCTTATTTGCGCTTGTTGCGGCGCAAATGCCTTCTACCGTCCGCACCGCGCGTGCGCCTACGGACCTTAAACCGAACCTCATACGAGTCAAGA
>JAEZNV010000198.1 GCA_023441725.1 Actinomycetes bacterium
TACTTCTTCATGAGCTTGAGCAGCTGCTTCTGCAGCTCCTTGTTCTCGCGGAACGGCTTTTTGCCGTCGATGTCGTCCCAGGTGATGTGATGGATGTTCGATAGCGGCACATCCTCGCCGCGGTAGATGTCGGGCAGGCCGCAGTAGTGCGCCTCGGCGTCATGCGGCACGGCGTCGCTGGTGAGATCCATAATCTCCCAGCCCACGTTGATGATGTAGCCGCGCTCGGGCGCGCGACCGGTGGTCTCGATGTCGATGCCGAGCGCCGTGCCCTGGATGGGCTTGCGGGCATAGGCCACACCGAGTGCGTCGCGGTCACCGCGGATCTCGCGCATAACGGACGCGGCGGTGCGCTTTTGCATCTTGCCGATGGCGGCGCAGGTGTCGGCGTCGGACAGGCCGCGCGAGAGCGTCGCGGGCGTCACGTTGCGCAGGCGCGCCTCGCCAATCTGGTCGCACAGGTCGCGGTTGCGGTCGGCCAGGTCGCGCACAGTGGCAAAGTCGAAGCCGGGGTCGCCCCCGGCGGTAAAGTACTCGGTCTCGAGCACCTTGAGGGCCTCCTCGCCCTTCTGGCGCTCGGACTCCATGGCGCCGTGATCGCCATAGATAAACATGGGGATAAACGGCTGGCGCTCGTATTCGAGTGCTTGCGAAACATTCATATGCTGCTCCTTGGACGGGCCGCGTCGCGCGGCTCGGGGTTACTGAGTTGTGGCGAGATGATAGTTTACCATGGGCAACTATTGGCACCGCGCCCGGGACAACTACAATACCCTAGTTGACCGCTAGGACTTTTACAATGCTGCCGAAAGACACGAAAGGTTCCATCCGTCATGGATTTACTGATTGATATTCTGCTCGACGCCGGCAAGGACACGCTCTCGCTGGTGCCGTTCTTATTGGTGACATATCTGGCCCTCGAGACGCTCGAGCACGTTGCAGGCGACCGCGTCAACGGCGCCATCAAACGCGCCGGCGCCGCGGGCCCCGTGGTTGGCTCGCTGCTGGGCATGGTGCCGCAGTGCGGCTTTTCGGCCATGGCGGCGACGCTGTACGCCGGTCGCGTCGTGACGCTGGGCACACTGGTTGCGGTTTTCCTCTCGACCTCCGACGAGATGCTGCCGCTGTTGCTTGCCGAGCAGGTTCCCGTGCAGACCATGGTGATGCTTTTGGCTTCGAAAGCGCTGATCGCGCTGGTCACGGGCTTTATCGTGGATGCGGCTATCCGCGGCCTTCGTCGTAATGCCCGCGCGCATGCGGCGATTCGCCGTACCGTGCTGGGGACCGCTGCCAATCCGGCTCATGTGAACTGCGCGCACGACGACCATACCGGGGGCGACATCATTGACGAAGTGGCCGAGGCGGGCGTAAGTGCCGGTCACATCCACGAGCTGTGCGAACGCGATCATTGCGGCTGTGACGAGGATGAGGACGAGCACGGGCACGACCGCAGCCACGACCATGGTCACGCGGACGAGCACGAGCACCACCACGGCCACGAGCATGGCCACTCCCACGAGGGCGCGCCCGTTCTGTCAATCATCCGCAGCGCCATCTCGCACACCGTTCAGGTATCGGTATTCATTTTCCTGGTGACGCTGATTCTGGTCGCCGTGCTCGAGACCTTTGGCGAGTCTGCAATCGAGCAGTTCCTGCGCGGCAACGAGACGCTCGCTGTCCTGGGTTCGGCGCTTGTCGGGTTGATTCCCAACTGCTCGGCCAGCGTGGTCATCACGCAGCTGTACCTGGAGGGCGCGCTACAGTTGGCGCCGATGCTCGCCGGCACGCTCATTTCCGCCGGCGTGGGCTACCTGGTCCTGTTCCGCACCAACCGCAGCGCTCGCGAAAACGTCCTGTTCCTGATCATGATGTACGTCATCGGCGCCGGCTGGGGCCTCATCCTATCCGCCTTTGGCCTCTAAGTAGGCTTAACAAAACGGGCTTCAAAATAGCCATGCTCGGCGCCGGCACAATGCGGCGATGCATGGCATTTTGAAGCCCGTTTTTTTGTTGAGCCATGGATCCTGAGCGCTCACACCGCTCTAAACAAAAAGGCAGATTTCCGGGCATATCCCAAAAATCTGCCTTGGTTAGCGTAGCAACTCGGTGAGGTTGCGTTTAAAGCGGGCTCGGTCCTCGCTGGTGAAGGCTGCCGGCCCGCGGGTGCGACCGCCAACGCGACGCACCTTCTTTTCCTCGTGGCGAATAAACAGTTGCATGTCGATGGTCGCCTTATCGTAGACACGCCCGCGCACGCCGATAGCGGCGGCATCGCGTCCGAGCACCATGCTCGCCAGGCCAATGTCCTGCGTCACGACCACGTCGCCAGCCTGCAGGCGCTCGATAATGGCAAAGTCGGCGCTATCGGCGCCCACGCTCACATCGAGCGTCGTGACCCAAAAGCCGCGTCGAGCGTGCTCGGCGTCGCGCGGATCGTCGCGGCGAATGTGGCGTTCCAGGTTCTGCGTGCTGTTGCCGGTGATAACGACGGCGACGCCCGCCCTCCGCGCGCAGTCGATTGACTCGCGCGTGACCGGGCAGGCGTCGGCATCAATAAAAAGTGTCTTTGGCATCTAGTGCACCAGTTTGCCAAACTGAATGGCGCGGACAATGAGCGTCACGCCAAACACCAGCAGCGCGGCACCGCTAAAGATGACGAGCATCTTGGCCGACCACAGCGGATAGATAAACACGAACATGCCCGCGATGATGGAGAGTGCGCCGCTCAGGATGGCGAGGGCGCGGTTGGACGAAAGCTCGGACTCCAGAATCGACATGACGCCCTCGACAATCCAGCCAAAGCCGGCGACGACCACCACGAGCGTGGTGAGCGTTGCGGTCGAGAAGGCCTGATTGCGCAGGATTATGACGCCGCCCAGAATGATGAGCAGGTTGGA
>JAEZNV010000012.1 GCA_023441725.1 Actinomycetes bacterium
AAACACTTTCGCGTGAGCGGTCGCGCGCGCATGCGCATGACGGTCGACGAGGGCACGTTTGAGGAATAGGATGCCAATCTGGCGTCGGAGGACTTCCTCTCGTTTCCCGGCTATGCCGATAAGCTCAAGAGCGTGAGCGAGCGTTCGGGCGAGCGCGATGCCGTTGTGTGCGGCAGGGGCAAAATCTGCGGTTGCGATACGGCGCTCTTCTTTATGGACGCTAACTTTATGATGGGCTCGATGGGCTCCGTGGTGGGCGAGTAGATCTGTCGCGCATTTGAGCGTGCGACCGAGCTGGGATTGCCAGTTGTCGGCTTTACCGTTTCGGGCGGTGCGCGCATGCAAGAGGGCGTGACATCGCTTATGCAGATCGCCAAGATTTCTGCGGCGGTTCGGCGCCACAGCGAGGCGGGCGGCCTGTATATCACGGTGCTCACCGATCCCACGACCGGAGGTGTAACCGCGAGCTTTGCCATGGAGGGCGACATTATCCTGGCCGAGCCCGATGCCCTGACGGCATTTGCCGGCCCGCGCGTGATCGAGCAGAACATGCACAAGCGCCTGCCCAAGGGATTCCAGCGTTCCGAGTTTTTGCTGGAGCACGGTTTTTGCGATGCCGTTGTTCCGCGTGGCGAGATTGCACTCACGGTAGGCGAGCTGCTGGCACTGCACGAAGGGCACACGCCCGGCCTGGGGGCTCCGCACGAGATTGTGCATACGGGTCGCCGCGGCAAGAAGCTGGGGCACTTGTTCAAGCGCGCGGCGGCGCCAAAAACCGCGCTCGAGATTGTCAAGCAGACCCGCTCGGCAGATCGCGCCACGGCGGGTGAGATGATCTCGCTGGGCCTGGATGGATTTGTGGAGCTGCACGGCGACCGTTACTTTGGCGACGACGCCGCCGTGGTGGGCGGCATTGGCTGGAAAGATGGACGCCCCGTAACGGTCATCGCCATCGAGCGCGGCACCACGACCAAAGAGCGCATGCGTCGCAACTTTGGTATGGCACATCCCGAGGGCTACCGTAAAGCGCGTCGCCTTATGCGCCAAGCCGAAAAGTTTGGTCGGCCGGTTCTGTGCCTGGTCGATACTTCGGGCGCGTTTTGCGGCATCGGTGCCGAGGAACGCGGTCAGGGCGAGGCCATCGCCCAGAATCTCATGGAGATGAGCGGCCTTAAGACGCCGATTGTCTCGGTGGTGACAGGCGAGGGCGGCTCTGGTGGCGCGCTGGCGCTGTCCGTGGCCGACCGCATCCTGATGCTCTCGAGCTCGGCCTATTCGGTCGTGAGCCCCGAGGCCTGTGCGTCGATTCTGTGGAAGGATACCGAGCGCGCGAATGAGGCCGCCGAGGCGCTTAAGCTCACGGCCCCCGATCTGTTGGCGCTCGGCATCATCGACGGCATTGTTGATGATAGGGGCCTGTCGCATGAGGAGATTGCCGGTGCCGTCATGTCCTCGGCATTTGATGCCTTCGATACGCTTGGGCGGCTCGACGACGCGACCCTCACAAACCTCCGCTGCGAAAAGTACCGCGCAATCGGTCAGTATCGCACGATGTGACAAAGGGACAGTCCGCATGTCGCATTGGGAAAGGGTTCCTGTGTCACAAGTTTCTAACACCTCGTTTACAACGACGGTTTCATCAAACGCCATGGCCGTGGTGGACTTTCTGTCCAAAAGCATGATGTCGGCGTTGCCGTATATTGTCTGCGCGGCGTTGTTCCGCACCGTCGCCGTCATTATGGGCGAAGGCATGCTGGGCCTGTGGTCTGCCGATTCCGAAATCTATCGCCTGTTCTACAGTTGGCTCTATAACGCCGGTTACTACTTTTTGCCCATTTATCTTGGTTGGGCGGCCGCCCGCCAGCTCGGTTGCTCGGAGCAGCTGGGCATGATGCTGGGCGGCGTATTGATTGCGCCCGATCTGCTTAAGCTCGTCGATGCCGCATCGACGACGGGGGCATCGATGACTTCCGTGTATGGCCTGCTTCCCGCGCCGGTCAACGATTACACGACGACTGTTATTCCGATTCTCATCTCGGTGCCCGTGCTTTGGCAAGTGGAGTGTTTCTTTCAGCGCGTTATCCCTAAGGCCGTGGCGTTTTCGTTTGTTCCGTTTGCGACCATGCTTGTTATGGTTCCGGTTTCGCTGTGTATTACGGCGCCGGCGGGCAGCTATTTGGGCATGCTGTTGGGCCAGCTTATGTTTATGCTTGGCAATTCCGGTGGCATCGTATCGTTGCTCACACTCATGGGGCTTGCCGCGGGCTGGGAGTTCCTTAAGATCGCGGGCGTCAGCAACGTCGTCCTATCGCTCGCCTATGCGCAGTTTATGAGTGTGGGAACGGATTCGTGCATCCTGATCGCCGCGACGATGGCAACGTTTGCCGTTTGGGGCATGCCCTTTGGCGCGTCGCTCCGCGTTGCGGATAAGGACGAGAAGACGCTCATGCTGGGCTATTCAATCTCGGGTGTTCTTGGCGGCGTAAGCGAGCCGGCGCTGTACGGTTGCGGCTTTAAATATGGCAGGTGCCTGACGTGCATGGCCATTGGCGGCGCCGTCGGAGGCCT
>JAEZNV010000059.1 GCA_023441725.1 Actinomycetes bacterium
CGGAAAATCATTCTTATCCGCTAAAATCGCCGCGGCATTGGTATAGCCATCCTTGCCGAGCAAGCGGAGCGTACGCAAGATATCCGACGTTAGCTCGGAAATGCCGAGGTGTTCAACACACTTATGCTCGAGCGTATGAAAGCTCAAGTCCTGGCGAGCCGACGTGAGCGCGTCGAACGTTACGTTGCTGCCTTCGAGCGTCAGCCTGCCATACTCAAACCGGTCGACCTCCACCGTTGCCGAATCGTTTCGTCTGTAGGCCTTTCCCTTGCTTCGATAGGGTTTGTCCTGCCCCTCATAAACCGTAAGGATTACGATCCCGTGTTTCTCATCGGGCTCAAGCGAATAACGGGGTGCGGGATCAAGACTGTCGTTAATCATGTTCTCGATGCGCAGGCATTCTGCAACCGGATCCGCAAGGCCGACAGCCACACCCTCGTCATCAACGCCAAACTCAATCTTGCCCGTCCCGTAGATTGCATAGGCGCTCACCGTTTTAAGAAACGTCGGCGTAACGCTTTCCTTGTATTCGACTGTAGGGCTCTCTCTAACAACCATATGCACAACCCCCTCGTTTCGTACCATTCATAACCGTATTATAAGACGAAAACCGTTTGCGTACTGATTTATAGAAGACGCAAACGGTTTTCGTCTTGATTTGCGTACGGAATTAAGACGCATAATTTCGCTTTCGTATGGCTCAATACCGGACGCAGACTGTTTTCGTCTGTCAATACGTCTGCAATCCAAACGAAAAGAGCCCCGAGCTCGTATGAACTCGGGGCTCTTTGTGCCGCACATCTATGAGAGAAGAAATTCGATGCGTACGGACGCTACTCCATGAAGCCGCCCTGGGATGGCGGCAACCTCGTCAATGGGGTCAGGTTTACATGCATCAGCTTAGTGCAAAGTAACCTGGCCCCATGCACTAAGAGATTGGCTAGAGCTCGCAGGCAACCTTGTAGCCATCGCCGATGGCGTCGCGGATGTTGCCGCACTTGTTGGCATCGCCCAGCACGTGGGTGGCAACACCGGCTGCAGCCAGGTCGTCGGCCAGCTTGGTATTGGGACGATAGCCCATGGCAAGCACCAGCGTATCGGCACCGGTGATGGTGTGGACCTCGCCGTCCTTTTCGTAGCTGATAGTGTCCTCGGTAATCTCGGTCACCTTGGCCTCGGTCAGCACATGGACGCCCTTGGAGAGCATGCGCGTGATGAGCACCGCGCGACCGGCGCCGCCCTCGTTGGCGGCGAGCGTCTTGGTCATCTCGATGACGGTGACATCGCGATTGGCCGGCGACAGGTCGTTGACCAACGGGGCCAGGTAATCGGCCGTCTCGCAGCCAACGGTGCCGCCGCCCACAATGACGATCTTCTTGCCCGGGAAAGCCTTGCCACCCAGCAGGTCATCGGCCGTCATAACCTGCTTAAAGCCCTGCATGAAGGCCGGAGCGATGGGCTCGGCGCCATAAGCCAGGACGACCTCGTAGCCCGCGTAGTCACGCTGAATGTCCTCGGCCGAAAGCTCGGTACCAAATACGCACTTCACGCCGACCTCGGCCAGGCGACGGTACTGATACTTGATCACGCGGGTGAGTTCCTGCTTTGCCGGCGGAACGGCCGCGATGCGCATCTCGCCGCCCGGCTCATCCTGCTTATCCACGAGCACCACGTTGTGTCCGCGCTTGGCGGCAATGTAGGCTGCCTCCATGCCCGCAGGACCAGCGCCCACAACCAGCACGTTCTTAGCCTCGGCGGCAGGCTCGTAACCAGCCTCGTCGCGCTCCACGTCCGGGTTGACGGTGCAGGAGATGCGCTTGCCGAACATAATGCCGTTCAGGCAGCGCAGGCAACCGATGCAGGGGCGGATGTCGTCGGCGTTGCCGGCAGCGGCCTTATTGCAGAACTCGGCATCGCACAGATTGGCGCGACCCATCATGCAGATGTCGGCAGCGCCGTCCTCGATCAGCTCCTCGGCGATCCAGGCCTCGTTGATGCGGCCGACGGTGGCGACAGGAATGTTGACGTGCTTTTTGATCTCGCGCGAGCAGGCAGCGTGCGAGGCCTGCTGGGTACCGGCGGCAGGAATCGCGGAACCGCGCTTGATGGTGGTGCCGCCCGACACATGAATCATGTCGACGCCGGCCTTCTCCAGGCGACGCGAGACGTAGATCATATCGTTGAGGGTCAGACCGCCATCGGTGTACTCATCGCCCGAGATGCGGACGTCGATGATAAAGTCCTTGCCGCAGCGCTCGCGAATCTCGGCGATGACCTCGAGCAGGAAGCGCATGCGGGCATCGAGCGAGCCGCCGTACTCGTCGGTACGCTTGTTGTAGAGCGGAGTCAAAAAGCCGCCGAGCATACCGTGGGCGTGCGCTGCGTGGACCTCAACGCCATCGACACCGGCCTTCTGCATACGCACGGCAGCGTCGCCAAACTGATGCGTGAGCTCGTGAATCTCATCGACCGTGATAGGACGCGGCGCCTCGCGGGCATAGGACGGGCCCACAAAGGATGGAGCGATCAGGCGCGGCGTGCCCGGAATGTTAAAGGCCATGTAGGCGGGGTGGAAGAGCTGCGGCATGATCTTGCAGCCATACTCGTGGACGGCCGCGGCGAGCTTTTCCCAGCCAGGGATAAACGTGTCGTCGTAGCAGCACATGTCACCCGGCAGATAGGTATAGGTAGGCTCGACCGTCACGACCTCGGTGATGATGAGGCCCACGCCGCCCTTGGCACGGGCACGGTAATGATCGACCAAGTCGTCGGTCACATAGCCGTGATCGGCCAGGTTCGTGGACACCGGCGGCATAAAGACGCGGTTCTTAACCTCGGTCGTACCGACCTTGATCGGGCTAAAGAGCATCGGATAGGCGGAGGACTCCATACAGGGTTCCTTTCGTTTGAGCCGCTGGGCGGCAGTTGCTAACGTACTTATCGTATCAGTAACCGCCGCATCCGCGCTCGCTCGCACTCCCGCCCTCAATCCCGACCCTCACAAAAAAGTTGCGGTGGAATACGGAGTAGATGAGGCTTTTGACAGGCAAAACAGTCCGTATTTCACCGCAACTGATGGGCGGGGTGGAATTGAGGGCTCAGATGGTCAGTCACGCCCTCATCCGCCACTCCCTCACCTACAGCGCGCCGTCCAGCATAAGGTTCACCTTGAGCACATTGACCGTAGGCTCGCCGAAGACGCCCAGGAATCGGCCCTTGGTGCACTGGGCGATGATCTCGCGAACCTCGCCTTCGCTCTTGCCCGTGGCCTTCGCCAGGCGCGGTACCTGGTACTCGGCGGCATCGGGGGAGATCTCGGGGTCGAGCCCTGAGCCAGAACACGTCACCAGGTCGACGGGCACAGCGTCCATATCGGCATCGGGGTTGGCGGCGCGGATCTTCTTCACGCGCGTATCCATCAGCTGCCGATACTCCTCACTCGCCGGGGACAGGTTGGACGGGGCACCATACGCCATGAGCTCGCCGTCTTCGCCTTCGACAATTGACACGTTCTGAATACGACCCCACATATGGTCCTCATCCTCGAAGTTCTGGCCGATCAGCTCGGAGCCCACGATCTTGTCGTCGACCGTAATGAGTGAACCGTTCGCCTGATACGGGAACGCAACCTGGGCGATGCCGGTCACGACGAGCGTATAGCCCAGGCCGCAGACAACGGTAAACAGCGCGAACACGCCCAGTGCGCGCGATGCAACACCTTTGAACATACAAACCTCCACTTACATAATGCCGCAGAACGCGAGCAGCATGTCGATGAGCTTGATGAATACGAACGGGGCAACGATGCCGCCCAGACCCCACACGAGCAGGTTGTGGATCAGCAGCTGTCCGGACGGCACCTCGCGGTACTTAACGCCCTTCAGCGCGGCCGGGATCAGCGCGACGATAACGAGCGCGTTATAGATGATGGCCGAAAGAACCGCGGACAGCGGGCTTGCCAGACCGAGGATGTTGAGCGCGCCAAGGCCCGGGTAGATCGGCGAGAAAAGGGCCGGGATGATAGCGAAGTACTTCGCCATGTCGTTGGCCACCGAGAAGGTCGTGAGCGAACCGCGGGTCATGAGCAGCTGCTTGCCGATACGCACGACCTCGATGAGCTTGGTGGGGCTGGAGTCGAGGTCAACCATGTTGCCGGCCTCCTTGGCAGCCTGGGTGCCCGTGTTCATGGCCACGGCGACGTCGGCCTGGGCCAGAGCGGGCGCGTCGTTGGTGCCGTCGCCGGTCATGGCGACCAGGTGGCCCTCACGCT
>JAEZNV010000036.1 GCA_023441725.1 Actinomycetes bacterium
CCCGGGGGGGGGGGGGCCCCCGGGGCCCCCACCGCTGCCCTAGTTGCGGCGTCCGCCTCCGTTGGCACCCTGACGCCCCTGGGCCGCGCGGTTGCGGCCTGCGGTGTTTTGCGCACGCGACATGCCGCCGTGGCCCTTGCTGCCCTTGGGCCCCTTGCCGGCGGCGCCACCGTGGGCCTTGCCGCCCTTCTTGCCGGTTCCATGCTCGCCGTTGGCAGATGTCTCGCCCGGGCGCGGCGGCACGGGACGAATCAGGCAATGCTTGGTGTAGCCAATCAGATCGTGGCGGCCGGCTTTTTCCAGCGCCTCGCGCACGAGCTTGTAGTTCTCGGGCTTGCGATACTGGATGAGCGCACGTTGCATGGCCTTCTCGTGCGGGTCGCGCGCCACATAGATCGGCTCCATGGTGCGCGGATCCACGCCGGTGTAGTACATACAGGTCGACATGGTGGACGGCGTGGGGTAGAAGTCCTGCACCTGCTCGGGCATGTAGCCCATGTCGCGCACGGCTTCGGCAAGGTCCACGGCTTCCTTCATCGTCGAGCCGGGGTGGCTCGAGATCAGATACGGCACCACATACTGCTTGAGTCCGTATTCGCGGTTCAGGCGTTCAAATTTACGGCAGAACGCGTTGTAGACGGCGCGGCTCGGCTTGCCCATCACGGACAACACCGCGTCGCTCACGTGCTCGGGCGCTACGCGCAGCTGGCCCGAGACATGGTGCTCCAGCAGCTCGCGCAAAAACTCGTCCGAGGCATCGGCCATGGTGTAGTCAAAGCGGATGCCGCTGCGCACGAAGACCTTTTTGACGCCCGGCAGCTGGCGCAGGTCGCGCAGCAGCTGTGTGTAGCCGCTCTCGTCGACCACCATGTTCTTGCACACACTTGGCCACAGGCAGCGCTTGTTCTTGCACACGCCGTGCTTGAGCTGCTTGTCGCAGGCGGGACGGCTAAAGTTGGCCGTCGGTCCACCCACGTCGTTGATATAGCCCTTAAACTCGGGATCGCGCGTGAGCAGTTCGGCCTCGCGCATGATCGAGTCGTGGCTGCGCACCTGCAGCACGCGCCCCTGGTGGAAGGTGAGGGCGCAAAATGAGCACTCACCAAAACAGCCACGGTTGGAGCTAATGGAAAACTTGATCTCGGCAAAGGCCGGCACGCCGCCTGCCGCGTCGTAGTCGGGATGCCAATCGCGTGCGTAGGGGAGCTCGGCCACCTCGTCCATCTCATCGGTGGTGAGCGTCGCCGATGGCGGGTTCTGCACCACATAGACGCTGTTGGGGTAGGGCTCTACCAGGCGGTGTCCGGTGATGGGGTCCATATTCTGCTGCTGCACATTGAAGCTGCGTGCGTAGTTGAGCTTGTCGGCGGTAAGGTCGTCCCAGCTGGGCAGCAGGTCGTAGTCGTAGACCTCGTCGAGCGAACCCGTGCGGTAAACGGTGCCATTGATATAGGTGATCTGGTCGACGGGCAGTCCCGCGTCGAGCGCGTCGGCGATCTCGACGATCGCGTGCTCGCCCATGCCGTAGATGAGGATGTCGGCGCCCGAGTCGAGCAGCACCGAGCGCTTGAGCTTGTCCTGCCAATAGTCGTAGTGGGCCAGACGGCGCAGGCTTGCCTCGATGCCGCCGATGATGATGGGAGCGTCCTTGAACGTCTGGCGGATGAGGTTGCCGTAGACCGTGACGGCACGATTGGGACGGTGACCCTCCTCGCCACCGGGGGTATAGGCATCGGTGTGGCGGCGGTGCTTGGTCACCGAATAGTGGTTGACCATGGAGTCCATGTTGCCGGCGCTGACCAAAAAGCCCAGGCGCGGCTCGCCGAGCACAGTGATGCTGGCGGGGTCGGTCCAGTCGGGCTGGCAGATGATGCCCACTTTGTAGCCGTGCGCGTCGAGGACGCGGCTGATGATGGCCATACCAAAGCTGGGGTGGTCCACGTAGGCGTCGCCGCAGATGTAGACAAAGTCGCACTGGTCCCAGCCGCGCGCATCCATGTCGGCGCGGCTGACGGGGAGGAACTTATCGCGGCCCGGGCGCCAGGGGCGTGTGAGCGCTGCTGGGGTATGCGTGGTGTGCCCACCCTGCGCCTTACCGCCGCGCTTTTGCTGCTGGCCCTGTTTGCCCTGCTGACTGCGCTGGTTGTTCTGAGCGTGCTGAGGCTTTTTTGCCACGATCCCTCCCGGTGTTTGTATGCTGCACGTAATTGTAACCAGTCTTTTTGGGACGGGGCTAAAAAGACTGGTGGAGTACATGAGCTAGCGGATCGGCGTGTCGATGCGGGTGCCGGCGCCGCGCCCGCTGTTTGTTTCCAGACTGTGTATCTGCGCGTTGGAGAACCCGTCTCGCGCGCACGCCATGTTGTCAATGGGTTACAGTATGAACGGCGGCTATGTTTCCGCCAACGCACGAGAGAGTCGTCAACAAGGAGGATGCACGACGATGCAGCGTGCCAAACAGATATCGGAGTCTATTGAGCTGGGCATCATCTTGGCGCTCGCCGGTGGCTTTATGGACGTGTATTCGTACATTGGGCGCGACCATGTTTTCGCCAACGCACAGACGGGCAACATCCTGCTCGTGGGCGTGAGCATCTCGGAGGGCAACTGGGCACTTGCGGGGCGCTACTTCTTCCCTGTGGTGTCGTTTGCCGTGGGTATTATGCTTGCCGATCTGGTACACGAGCGGTTTGGCAGCGTGATCCACTGGCGCCAAGTGACGGTGTTCTTTGAAGCCGTCATCTTGATGGGCGTGAGCTTTATCCCCGGTGGCGGTTACAACCTGCTCGCCAACTGCCTCACCTCGTTTGCCTGCGGTATGCAGGTCGAGAGCTTCCGCAAGATCCATGGTCACGGCATCGCTACGACCATGTGCATCGGTAACCTGCGCAATGCACTGCAAAACGTGGACGATTACATCATCACCCACAGGCGCGGCTTTTTGGAAAACGGCCTGCTGTACTTTGGCGTGATCTTTACCTTTGTGTTTGGCGCCGTGTTGGGCAACTGGTGTATTGAGCGCATGGGCCTGCACGCCATCGTCGTGGCGAGCTTGCTGCTGTTTGTCGCGTTTGCCATCATGTTCATCGACCGCGAGCGCGACTTGCGCTTACGCTGGAAGGTTGCGGCCGAGGCTTGGAAAGAGGGCTGCCGAAAGTAACCGAATGCGGCAAAGGGGTTGTCCCTTTGCCGCAATATTTTTCATC
>JAEZNV010000200.1 GCA_023441725.1 Actinomycetes bacterium
GATGCGCCTGCTCCAGCCGCAGCATACGATGGAGATTCTCGATCAGTCCTCTTCGATCGTGGGTATTAGCGTTATGTCCTCGCAGGCTGCTGCTGCCGGTCCTGCCACGTTCCTTTCGTTTGCCGCCCTCATTTCGTTCTCGCTTGGCTTTATGAACCTGCTGCCCATCCCACCACTCGATGGCGGCAAGCTGGTCATCGAGATCATTCAAAAGATTGCGGGCCGCGAGCTTCCGCTCAAGGTCCAGACGATTGTGAGCTATGTGGGCATCGCGCTCTTTGCGCTGTTGTTTGTCTATATGCTTCGTTCCGACGTCCTTCGATTTATTCTGTAGGGGAGTGGTTGGATTGTCTTTATCCCATCCTTTGCCTCGCGAGCTGACGCGTCCCGTGCATGTGGGCGGCGTGCAGATCGGTGGCGGCGCGCCGGTGGTGGTCCAGTCCATGACCTGCACCGATACCGCTGATGCCCAGGCAACGCTTGCGCAAGTGCGTGCTTTGGCGCAGGCTGGCTGCGATATCGTGCGCGTGAGCGTGCCCACCGAGGCCGCGCTTGAGGGTTTCCGCACCATCTGCGCCAAGTCTCCAGTGCCGATTGTCGCCGATATCCACTTTAACCATAAGCTCGCCATTGGTGCCGTTGAGGCCGGTGCCGCTAAGCTGCGCATCAATCCCGGCAATATCGGCGATTGGGCCAAGGTTGACACGGTGATCGATGCTGCGGGTGCCGCGGGCTGCGCGATTCGTATCGGCGTCAATGCCGGTTCGCTTGAGCAGGATATCGCCGAGCGTGACGACCTCACGCAGCCCGAAAAGCTCGTGATGTCGAGCGAGCGTTTCGTCAAACATTTTGAAGACCGCGGCTTTACGAACATTGTGCTTTCGGCCAAGGCCCATAGCGTGCAAACGACGCTCGACACCTACCGTGCCCTCTCGCGCGAAATCCCCCATGTTCCGCTTCATTTGGGCGTGACGGAGGCCGGAACCAAGCTCCAGGGCACCATTAAGAGCTCTGTGGGCCTTGGTATCCTGCTGTCTGAGGGTATTGGCGACACCATGCGCGTCTCGCTTACGGCCGATCCGGTTGAGGAGCCGCCGGTCGCCTGGGGAATTTTGCAGTCGCTGGGCCTGCGTCGCCGTGGTCTCGAGATTGTCTCGTGCCCCACGTGCGCCCGCTGCCAGGTTAACCTGATTCCTATTGCCGAGGAGGTCACCGAGCGGCTTAAGAACTATGCCGCGCCGCTTTCGATTGCCGTCATGGGATGTGCCGTTAATGGCCCCGGTGAGGCTTCTGATGCCGACCTGGGCGTTGCTTGCGGACGTGGTCAGGCCCTGCTCTTTTCGCATGGCCAGATCATTGGTAAAGTAGCTGAGGATCAAATTGTCGACGCGCTTATGGCCGAGGTCGACAAGCTTATTGAGGAGAAATAAATGACTCGAGCAATGTATATGTCTAAGCTCTATGCGCCGACGCTCAAAGAGGATCCGGCCGACGCCGAGCTTGCAAGCCATCGTCTGCTGCTTCGTGCCGGTATGATCCGCAAGGAGGCCGCCGGTCTCTATTCCTATCTGCCGCTCGCTTGGCGCTCGATTCGTAAGATCGAGAACATCGTGCGCGACGAGATGGACGCCGCCGGAGCCCAGGAGCTCATGATGCCCATTATGGTCGATGCCGAGCTGTGGCGTGAGTCCGGCCGCATCGATGCCTATGGCAAGGAGCTCGTGCGCTTTGACGACCGTCATGGTCGCGAGTTTGTGCTGGGCCCCACGCATGAGGAGACCGTCACGGCCCTGGTGCGCAACGAGCTGCGCTCCTATAAGCAGCTGCCCGTCAACCTGTACCACATTCAGGACAAGTTCCGCGATGAGTTCCGTCCCCGCTTTGGCCTGATGCGCGGCCGTGAGTTCATCATGAAGGACGCCTACAGCTTCTCTGCTACGCAGGAGAGTTTGCAGGAGGAGTACGACAAGATGAAGCAGGCTTACGCCAACATCTGCGAGCGCTGCTACATCAAGGCTCTGCCCGTTGTCGCCGACTCCGGCGAGATCGGCGGCGACACCTCCGTCGAGTACATGGCGCTGGCCGACGCCGGCGAGGCTTCGCTCGTCTACTGCGACGATTGCGGTTTTGCTGCCGATGACGAGGCTGCAAGCACCAAGGTCGTTGTGACCGAGGGTCCCGGCGACGGTACACTCACCAAGGTCGAGACTCCGGGTATGGGCACCATCGAGGCCGTCGCCAAGTTCTTCGGCTTCCCCGAGAACGGCACGCGCAAGTCGCTGGCGTTGATTGACTCCGAGGGCAAGCCGGTCGTGGCCATTGTCCCGGGCGACCACGAGCTCAATGACTGCAAGGCCGAGCATGTCTTTGGCAAGGGCTATCGTATGATGACCGACGAGGAGCTTCAGGCGAACGGTCTGCACAAGGGCTTTATCGGACCGGTCAACCTGCCCGAGGGCATCCGTCTGGTGTGCGACGAGAGCCTGCGCGAGTCTAAGCAGTGGGCCTGCGGTGCCAACGAGGTCGATTATCACTTTACCGGCGCCTGTCCCGAGCGCGACTTTACCGTCGACGAGTGGGCCGACCTGGTCACCGTCGTCGCCGGCGATCCCTGCCCGCACTGCGGCAAGCCGCTCTCTGCTGCTCGCGGCATCGAGGTTTCTCAGGTCTTCCAGCTGGGCACCAAGTACTCCGAGGCCATGGGTGCCACCTTTATGGACGAGGACGGCAAGGAGAAGCCGCTTATCATGGGTTGCTACGGCGTGGGCGTGTCTCGCTCGCTCGCTGCCGTCGTGGAGCAGCACAACGACGAGCACGGCATCGTCTGGCCGGTCTCCGTTGCCCCGTACGAGGTTGCTGTGATTCCGCTCGACCCCAAGAAGGAGGAGTGCGCTACCGTCTGCGAGCAGATCGTTGATGGCCTGTGCGCCGAGGGTATCGAGGTCGTCGTCGACGACCGTGACGAGCGTCCCGGCTTTAAGTTTGCCGACAACGACCTTATGGGCTTCCCGTATCAGGTCGTTCTGGGTAAGCGTGGCCTCAAGAACGGCACCGTCGAGCTCAAGGACCGTGTCACGGGTGAGCGCGAGGACGTGGCGATCGACGAGGTCGTCGCCAAGGTCGCCGAGCTTGTGAAGGCGGCACGCCGTTAATCGGCGATTTCGCTTGTAGTTCGATATACGGGACGGCCCCGCATTTCTCCAGATAGGGGAGATGCGGGGCCGTCCTTTTATCTTGTCGACGTACTCAATCGCTAAAAGGAAACCCCACAGCCCATGCGAGCTGCGGGGTTTCCTTAGTGCCTCCGATGCGAAATGAATCGCTCAGATATTACTGATAATCGACGACGTCGATCCAGTTCTTAAGGAACTCATCGTTCACGTTGCGCTTACGAGCGAGCTCAGAAGCGGCGACGATGCTCGTCCACTGACGCACGACCTGCATGGGCATGTCGGCGCGGTCGCAGTAGAGCTCCAGGTAGGCCTCGGCCTGATCCTTGCTGTTGAGGGCAAAGAGCAGGTAGGTGGTGGCAACGTCGGCAGCAGGGGAGCCCTGGGTGGCATGTGCCCAGTCGCAGACGTACAGCTGGCCGTCGTCGCCGACGATGACGTTGGAGGGGTTGAAGTCGCCGTGGCAGACCTTGAACTCCTTGGTCATACCGTCCAGACGCTCCTGAAGGTTGTAGCGCGTGGTGGCATTGAGCTGATCAAGGCTGTCGATCATGCGGGCGAACTTGTCGCGCTGACGGTTGAGCAGCGGGGAGGTGTAGCCGTGGATCTCGATCT
>JAEZNV010000004.1 GCA_023441725.1 Actinomycetes bacterium
ATGGCCATCAGCGAGCTCAAGGATTACCTGGAGAACGGCAACATCGCGCACAGCGTCAACTACCCCGCCTGCAGCATGGGCAAGGCGCGCGCCGCGAGCCGCATCGCCTGCCTGCACGCCAACGTGCCCAACATGATCGGCCAGATCACGGCCATCCTGGCCAAGGACAACGCCAACGTGCAGCGTATGACCAACGAGTCCGCCGGCGAGAACGCCTACACCATGTTCGACACCGATGAACACCTGGACAGCAGCACCATCGAGGCACTCAAGCAGATTCCGTCGATGTATCGCGTGCGCGTGATCAAATAGC
The DNA here is from genome assembly GCA_023441725.1 of Actinomycetes bacterium. The sequence goes on from JAEZNV010000004.1 coordinate 314, forward strand.
GACGGCGCCAAGCCTGCTAGACAGGCCATGAAGCCCATTCGCCCCCCGTTTTCACGAAACGGGGGCCGATTTCGTTGCTCCGGCTGGTTTTGTAAATGCTACCAAGAACAAGTTTTTTCGGATAATCGACCGTCATACCCAAGTCACAGAGCGCACCTGCTTTGATAAACAACTTTATCAGGGGCTTTAGTAGGTAAAGATCAATCTCTATATACCACATCCAAGTTGACTGTCGATTTTCCGAAACAACTAGTTCTGGATAGCAATTTTATAACCCTTCCAAGGCGAAACTGAAGCCTTTTTCGCGCCCAAAGCTCTAGTTCGCGCGACCGTTTTCCACCTGCACGACTACATTCCCGACCAATCGATAAATATCTCCTCACGAAGCCGGCGTTCGAGCTGCTGCTGCCGCGGTGTCTTGTCTTTCAGCGGCGCATCGAGATAGGACATGATGAGCTCCATCACCACGCGAAAGGCATCGGAGTCGGCCAGCTGGCCATAGGTCATCAAAACGACGGGATATCCCATCGCTTGCAGCGCCGTCGTTCGGTCGGAGTCCGAAATCTTGGATTCTATGGATCCGTGAATGGCTTTACCTTGGCATTCAACCAGACACTCTCGGCTGCCGTCCTTATTTGCCAGCAGGATATCGGCATAGCGCCTATCAAGCCCCGAAATCAGGCGGGCGCTGCGCGTCATACGAATCTCAACGTTATTGGTAAGGCGCAGTCCTTCGCCGCCGCGCAACCTCGAAAGACCAAACAGCATCGATGCCTGGACCTCGAGCGGCGATGCTGCCATCCCCGTAATGCATTTCGCGGCTCGTATGAACGATTTAGCGCCGCGGAGCCCCCGGATCTTATCGACGTACTCCGTAAGCTCAGAGAGCTCGATCAAGGGCGGTCGTTTCCACAAGTCCGTTGGATTACCCGAGACATCCTTTACGTTTTCCCAGCCCAACCGTGCGTCACCCCACTGGTCCCCATATGCCTGCACAAGTGCCGACTTTACCTGAGACGCAATCTTGCACACGGCAAAGGTGCCGCACATCTCATACATGCACATGATTAGACGCTCGTTTGAGACCGAGGAAGCCAGGGTCAACAGGGTAAAGAGCGGGGACGCGACATCGAGGCCAAACTCTGTCTGTCGCACGGAGCCAAACGGCCTCTCCCCGTTCCAAACATGCCTGACAATGCGATCGCCCTTACGTCCGCAGCTGCCCTGCGCCAAAACGTGTAGCGGGGTGCCCAGAAAATGCGCGACGAGTGGATGCTCGCAAAGGCGCTCCCTGCGCGGATCGTCCGCAGAATCGGGCAGGTCCGGCATTATCGCCAAGACCTGTGGAGGTATCCGGTGATACCGAAAGGCAGATATGTCGCACAGCATGTCGTCCATAGAGGCTACGTACCCACTGCGCCGTTTGTGAACCCGCTCGGACGGCAAACGCGCTGGCTCGGCCTGCGAACGGTAAATACTGCTACGCGCACGTCACCGATCTCTCAGGAGGCTTACAATCGGTTTGGAGAGCAAACTGATTGTGAGGTTGCATATGGTTGACGAGGACTTTGCCTGGCGGCTTACGCAAGGGCTCGTGCGGATCGACAGTTCCGACCCAGGTGCGTATGAGGGCGAGATTGAACGCTATATCAAAGCGCTGGTTGAGGAACGGATGGCGCAGCTGAGCCATCCGGTACTCGAAGCCGTGCAGATTGAGGAGCTCGAGGTGCTTCCCGGACGCCGCAACCTTATGGTCACCGTGCCCGGTTTGAGCGACGAGCCACGGCTCGTCTACATCTGCCACATGGATACCGTCACCTTGGGCGACGGCTGGGACGCAGGCATTCCGCCGCTCGGAGCAATCGTGCGTGACGATAAACTCTATGGCCGCGGTGCCTGCGATATGAAGGGTGGCCTGGCCAGCGCCATTGCCGCACTGGTCCATACGCTCGAGCGCGTGGCGGCGAATGGCGCGCTGCCCCGCCGCGGCTTTTCGCTCATTTGCTCGGTCGACGAAGAGGACTTTATGCGCGGCTCCGAGGCGGCCATCGACGCCGGCTGGGTCGGCTCGCGCGAATGGGTGCTGGACACCGAGCCCACCGATGGACAGATCCAGGTGGCGCACAAGGGTCGCACGTGGTTCGAGATCGAGATGACAGGCGTCACGGCGCACGCGAGCCAGCCTTGGAAGGGCGCAGACGCCGTCGCCGCCATGTCCGAGGTCGTCTGCGCGCTGCGCCATGCGTTCGCGGCGCTGCCCGTGCATGATGAGCTGGGGCCTTCGACTGTCACATTTGGTCAGATTGAGGGCGGCTATCGTCCCTATGTCGTGCCCGACCACGCCAAGGTCTGGGTCGATATGCGCCTGACCCCGCCGACTGATACGGCCGCCGCGACGCGCATGGTAGAGCAGGCCATCGCCGGTGCCGAGGCCGCGGTTCCCGGCTGCCATGGAAGCTATACCGTGACAGGCGACCGCCCTGCCATCGAGCGCGACCCAGGCTCTCCCCTTCTAGCTGCACTCAAGCGCGCGGCAGACGATGTGACGGACGCGGAAACGACCGTCGGCTTCTTTACCGGCTACACCGACACTGCCGTCATTGCCGGCAAGACAGGTAACCGAAATTGCACGAGCTACGGCCCCGGCTCGCTCGCGCTCGCACACAAGCCCAACGAGTATGTGCCCCACGCCGATATCGTTCGCTGCCAGAACGTACTCATCGCGCTCGCTGACAACACGCTCTGGGACGCGAGCGGCCAAGTTGGGGCATAATAAGCCGCGAACAAACCGACTCGCACGTTAGGACCGTCCATGAAAGCACTTCCGTTTCCCTGCATCCGCCCAGCTCAGGATCGCGTACTCGAAGCGCTGCCGCAGATGGGCGGTATCCTGAGCGGCAACGACACCCTGCGCGGCGCCATCGCCGACGGCCTGATGCTCAAGGATCCAGGCGCGGCGTATTACGTGTACGAATGCTCGGGCGAGCCGGGTCGCGTGACGGGTGTCGTGGCGATTTGCCCGGTTAACGTGCTGACGGGCAGCGACGCGGCTGCCGCCGAGAACGTCGACGCACTCGCCGCTGCGCACGCGATCGCCGACCTCAAGGTGCAGCCTCGTCCCGTGTCGCTCGCCTACGAAGCCTCGCCCGTCATGGATATCATCCTCGGCGCCGCCAAAGAAGGCGCGTCGCTCTATGCCGTCACTGACCCCGCCGGCATTACGCACCGTGTGTGGGAGGTCAAGCGCGAGGACGCCGTTGCCGCCATCCGAGCCATGCTCGACCAAGCACCGGAGCCGACGCCGGCAGACGACTCCGCCTATGCCGCCGCGCTGGCTGGGGCATCGCAGCTGCTGGCCGATGAGGCCCGTGCCGCCGGAACGTACACCGGCAAGGAGCCGTTCAACTTTACCGTTGCCGCATTATTCCCCGCCGCGCAGGTCGCCGGCGGCGCACCGCAGGTTCCGACGGGCTTGCTCACCCACCAGATCGCACGGTTCTAACAGAGTCTAAACGCCCAGCACAAAGACTCGATAGCTCAACAAACAAGGGGCGGGGATACATGCGCATGCATCCCCGCCCCTTTCACATCGAGTAATGATGTCGGCGATCCACATCGCCACGCCCGCGCTACCCGCGCTGCGGACCCGCTGCCGCCACGAGCGGCTCAAGCCCCAGCTCGCGCGCGTAGTCTTCCTGCGTAAAGATCTCAACCAGTTCAAACGTATCGGTCGCATCATCAAACACGAAGTGCAGCACCGAGCAGTTGCCCGGCACACGGTCGCGCTCGTCTGCCGCCGCACCCTTCACGTGGTCCATGAACTCCTTGATAGCCGAGCCGTGGCTTACCGCGAGCACGCACGTATGGTCCGGACGCTGCATAAGCTCGGTCAACGTCGCCACCATGCGCTCGCGCACCTGCATCTGGCCCTCGCCGCCAAACTGGCAATAGAAGTCGCGCCACGGGCGCTCGGGCATGAGCATCACGCGCTCGGCCTCAAAGTCGCCAAAGAACCACTCGCGCAGGCCGTCCAGGCGCTCGTACGCCAAGCCCGGCCACAAGTTGGCGATAGTCTGCTCGGTGCGATGGAGCGTGGAGGCATAGGCGTGGTCGGGCTCAATGCCGCGCGCACGCAAGAACACGCCGG
>JAEZNV010000006.1 GCA_023441725.1 Actinomycetes bacterium
TGATCGGTGCGACTAGTCCCAAGCCGATCGGACCTGGTCCGGTGCGTATTCACTGTGCGGGCGGCATGACCGCACCCAACTGATTGGAGTGAACCATGCGCAAACTGTTTTCCCGTCAGCTCATCGAAGCCCGTCACGAGATGCTGAGCATCTACGAGGCTGTAGACCTGGCGCTTCACGACGCCGTGAAGGCCTATGTGACCGACGATCGCAAGCTCGCCACCAAGACCAAGAAGCGCACGCTCTCGATCGATGCGCGCTGCGCCAACTTGGAGGCCGTGTGCTACAACCTGATCGCTACGCAGTCGCCGGTCGCCTCCGACTTCCGCTTGCTGCAGACGATCATCTACGTCGACTTTAACCTGCAGCGCATGACCGATAAGGTTCGCCAGATCTGCCGCGCCACGCGTCACATGGTCAAGGCCGACATCTCGCTGCCCCAGGAACTCGTCGCTACGGTCGAGGCCGAGGCCGAGGCTGTTTACCAGGTGCTGGGTTCGTCACTTTCTGCGCTCGTCACCAACGACATGTCCATCATCTGCAACCTGGCCGGCGAGGACGAGCCGGTGCATGCGGCGTACGAGAAGTTCTTCCGCACCTTTAACCGCATGGACACGGGCGATTTTATGGACGACGACAGCAACTATGACGACCTGCGCCGCGCCATCATGGTTTCGCGCTACCTCGATCGTATCGCCTCGATTTCGATCGATGCCGCCTGCCGTCTGACCTTCCTTTTGACCGGACAGCGTTTGACTGCCGGCGATATCGCCCGTACGGACGAGGATGAGCTTGAGAGCATGCGCGTGCCTTCGGGCGAGGGTGTCATCATGAGGCCTGCCGTCGATGCACACTATGTTGCCAAAGTGCCCGCTAACGAGGTGAGCGAGGGTCTCCGCTACCTGCTCGAGCACCTCGAGGACGAGGACGACGCCGAGGACGACGAGGAGTAGGGCGGCCCCGTTCGTCGAAAGATTGTAAATACCTAAGTGAGCGCGGCCTTGCACATGCGAGGCCGCGCTCTTGCGTTAGCATGGGACTACTTGTTTGGCTGTCTGCGGAGGCGATTGGCAATGGATAACTATTTGGACTTGATACGCGCTCGCCGCGAGCAGATTCTCGAACGTTTTTATGCAGCACTCGATCGCGCGGGCCGTCCCCACGATGCCGCGCGCCTGATTGCCGTCTCCAAGACTGTTGGCGTTGATGAGACCGTTGCCGCTATTCAGGCGGGGTATCGCCATTTTGCCGAGAACCGCCCGCAGGAGCTCGTTCGCAAGCTTGCGGGCCTCGTAGAGCATCCGGAGCTACCCGAGGTGCGCTTCGATATGATCGGCAACCTGCAGACCAACAAGATCAATGCGGTTCTGGGCTCGGCCGAGCTGATTCATTCGGTGGGATCGCTGCATTTGGCTCAGGCTATCTCGAGCCGTGCGGTCCGCAAGATTGAGGCGGGCGAGCTCTCCGGCCCCCAGCGTGTGCTGATCGAGGTCAATGTGAGCGGCGAGGAGTCCAAGGGCGGCTTTTCGCCCGACGAGGTCCGAGACGCCGCAGGTGAGCTTGCGGAGCTTGAGGGAATTTGTGTGCAGGGCCTTATGACTATGGCGCCCCGGGGGAATAAGAATGTGGCGCGCCGCACTTTTGCCGGACTTCGCGAACTAAGGGATGAGCTTGAGGCGACGCACTCCGATCTGAGCCTGCCCGAACTTTCCTGCGGCATGAGCGAGGACTTTGAGCCTGCTCTTGAGGAAGGCTCTACGCTCGTTCGCCTGGGCAGGGTAGTATTTAGCCCGGAGTTTGCAGTAAAATAAGGCTCTGAAGTGCGCACTGATTATCAGAGCGCCTGCACTAAACCGCGAGAGGACACAACCATGGGCTTCCTTGACGAGATTAAAAATAAGATGCACCTGGGCGGCCAGCAGGGTTACGACCAGGGTTATGGTCAGGACGACGACTACGGCTACGATGATGGCTATGACGACGGCTACCAGAACAACGGTTACAGCGGTGCCTCGGGCGAGGGCTTCTACACCCAGGATGAGCCGAGCAACGGCCTGTTGGGTCAGACGCGCCGCGGCGAGGCCGAGTCGGTGGCCGTGTACACGCGCTCCGGTCAGCTGGTCGGCGACGATTCTCGCCATGCTACGACCTACAACCCGCCATCGCGCTCGCAGGAGACGGTTGCGGGCGGTTATCGTCCCGGTGCCTACGACACGCCGTCGAGCTACGCCGAGAGCACGCGTGCCCGCGCTGCTGCCCCCGCACCTGCTCCCTCACCGAGCGATGCCTCGGCGTATGCGAGCAACATCATCAACGCTACGCCGCAGCTGCCGGCCTATGTCCTGCGCCCCGAGAGCTATGACGACGTGGAGACCGTCGTGCGCCGCGTGCGCACCAAGCAGCCTGTCGCGCTGATTTTTGTGGGCGTTCGTACCGAGGTCGCCAAGCGCGTCCTGGACTTCTCTTACGGGTTTGCCTGCGGCCTGGGTGCCACCGTTAAAGAGGTTGGCGATCGCGTGTTTATGGTGCTGCCCGCCGGTTGCGAGGTCAAGGATTCGGACCTCAAGAAGCTCCGTGCCGACGGTTACCTTAAGTAAAGACAAGACGAGGAGATTCTCATCAACATCTACACCATTGTCCAGCTGGTCAATACGCTGTTCAACTTCTACTCCACGCTCATCGTTGTCTACTGCCTTATGACGTGGATCCCTATGAAACAGGGTGGATTGCTACAGGATATCGCCGCTGTTCTCGATAGCGTGTGCGGCCCGTGGCTCAATTTGTTCCGCCGGTTTATCCCGCCCATGGGCGGCGTCGATTTTTCACCGGTCGTTGCGATTATTGCGTTGCAGTTGGTGCAGAAGCTGGTTCTGCAACTTCTTATAGGTATACTCATATAAAACTGGCTTAGTAACTCACGTCGGGCGCACGGCGCCAAGGCGAAGATAAAGGAGAACTTGTTATGGCTATTACCCCTGCTGACATTCAGGCTCAGACCTTCTCTGAGGCTAAGCGCGGCTACGATCCCGCCGAGGTCGACGTCTTCCTGGAGACCCTGTCCTCTGAGGTCGACGCCATGCTTGCCAAGATCGTCGATCTTAAGGGTCGTCTGACTGCCACCGAGCAGCAGCTTGCCGATACGCAGGCCCAGCTTGCTCAGGCTCAGGACGCTGCCGCGCAGGCCGTTCCCGCCGCCCCTGTGGCCGCTCCTGCACCCGACTTCTCCGCTCAGGAGCGCCAGATTTCCGCTGCCCTTATTGCTGCCCAGCAGACCGCCGAGGGCATTGTCAACGACGCCAACGAGAACGCCGACCGCATCCGCAACGAGGCCGACGCCAAGGCCCGCGAGGTCATCCGTCAGGCCCTGACCGAGAAGCAGGCCGAGCTTGAGGAGATCGACCGTCTTAAGGCTTCCCGTGAGGAGTTTAAGGCCGAGTACCTCAAGCTCATCCAGCACTTCATGGACGATGCTCAGAACTCCTTCCCGTCCGATCTCATGGCTTCCACGCCGGTCGGTTCCGCCGCTTCTCCGGCTGTGACCGTTCCTGCTGCCGAGCCGCTGCCCGTCGCCGAGCCGGTTATCCCCGTTGCCGATCCCTTCGCACCGATCGACAACTTCGCCGCCGACGACCTGGACTAATATCCAGCTATCATGTAGCGCCTAGAAAGGGCCCGCAGCTTGCGGGTCCTTTTTTGTGGCTGCATGCAGTCTGCAAAACAAAACGCCGAGTCCTGCGTTTGAGGGCACAGGACTCGGCGAAGGTCGCGTGGTCAAAGGTGGATTTTAAGGCCTGTCCCAAAAATCTACTTGAGGAGGAAGTCGGGGAGGGGAATGGTGCGGGCCTCGCGCTGCTCGGGGTCGGCGATATGGTCGGCAGGATAGCCGCAGACGAGCATGTGATAGGGATAGATGCCCTCGGGCAGGCAGAACTGCTCACAGGCCACCTCGGGCTTAAAATGGCACACCCAGCACGTACCCAGGCCCTGCTCCTCGGCCTCCATCATCATCTGATCGCAGACGATCGAGGTGTCGATGGCACTGGAGTTCATCTGGTCATACGGGCGCACCCAAGCATCGTCAGTAACGCTGCAAATAAGAAAGATAAGCGGAGCCCCAAAGATAGACCCCTCACGAGCAAAGCGCGGCTGACAAGCAGCAGCCTTTTCCAACAACTCCGGAGTATCAAGCACCATCACACGGGTTGGATGATTATTACAAGCAGAAGGAGCAATGCGCCCCGCCTCAACAATGGCATCCACCACCGACTGCTCAACAGGCCGATCCTCAAAAGAACGACAAGAATACCGAGTCCGAGCCAAATCCAAATAACTCACAACCAAGCCCTCCAAATTCAACGAATCAACCCAAAGCAAAACAAAGGGTACCCAAAGCCCCATCCAGCCAAACGTTTAAGGCGGTCCCAAAGTACCCAATCGGGCCCAAGGCCCTGCCAGCAAAAGCCTCATCGCTTTTAAAGTATCAGCCAAAGTTCCAATGGAGGTACGTAAGGCGAAGGGCCGGCCACGGTTTACTTTCGAACGACTCTGCAAAGCAGCCGGAGTGAGAAAGCAAACCGTGGCCGGCCCTTCGCCGCCGGGACACGTACCCCCAATTAACTGTTCTTCATGACAATCGAATCCACGACATCGGCCACATTTTCACAGCAGTCGGCGCAGTACTCCAGGAAGGCGTAGACGTCACGCCAGGCGATGACCTCGAGCGGATCCTTGCCGTTGACATGCAGGTTGCGCATAGCGTTGATGTAGAGCTCGTCGGCCTCGGACTCGATCGTGTTGATCTGGATGACGAGTTCGCGCAGGGTCTTGGACTTGCGGTAATTGGGAAGCTCGACCATCAGGTCCTTCATGGCGCGGCAGGCATCGGTCACCTTGTGGGCGATCACGATGGCATCGGGATGGATGCTCTGGATGTTGGTGAAGTAGACGCGCTGCACGACGCCCTCGATACGGTCGAGCACGGTGTCGAGCGAGCAGCTCATCAGGTCCAGGTCCTCGCGCTCAAGCGGGGTGATAAAGGCCGTGAGCAGAGCGTCCTCAAGCTCATGGTGCTTCTTATCGGCCGCATGCTCGATCGCGTGCATCTTGTTGAGCATATCGTGAATCCTTGCGGGATCGAAGTTCTCGAAAATCTTGGTGAGCAGCTCAGCGGCCTGGACGGCAAGGTCGGCGCAGGCGACGTAGTTGTCGAAGTAGAACGAATCGGGTTTCTTTGCCATGAGTGGGTCCTTTCGAGGCGAAGTCGGGTGGGCGAGGTATTGCGGTCCGGATGGACGCTCGGTTTGACTAGATGAACATCATGAACAGCTTGGCCATGACAAAGCTGATGAGTCCGCAGGCGGGGAAGGTGAAGAACCAGGTGAACATCATGTCCTTGACCACGCCAAAGTTGATGGCCGAAAGGCGCTTGACGGCACCGACGCCCATGATGGCGCAGGTCTTGATGTGGGTGGAGGACACGGGGATACCGGTAAGGGTGGCAAGCAGCAGATTCGCGGCGCCCGCGAGGTCGGCGGAGAATCCCTGATACTTCTCGAGCTTGACCATGCTCTGGCCGACGGACTTGATGATGCGCTCGCCGCCCACGCTGGTGCCGATGCCCATGGTGGCCGAACACAGCAACATGATCCAGATGGGGATGCCGGCATCACCGACGCTGGTCTGGCCGTTGGCGAAGGCCACGCCTAGAAAGAGCACGCCGATGAACTTCTGTCCATCCTGCGCGCCATGCATAAAGCTCATGGCCGCAGCGCTCGCGATCTGAGCGTATTTAAAGAAGACGTTTGCACGTCGCCTATTGGCGGCGGCAAACAGAATCGAAACGAGTTTGCACAGGATCCAGCCCATGACAAAGCCCAGGCCGATGGAGAGCGCCAGGCCGTAGATGACCTTCATCCACTCGTGGACGTTGACGCTGTGCGCGCCGCCGAGGGCGATTGCGGCACCGGTCAGGCCGGCGATAAGACTGTGGCTTTGCGAGGTGGGGATGCCAAAACGCGATGCCGTGGCACCGTAGACGACAATGGAGAAC
>JAEZNV010000018.1 GCA_023441725.1 Actinomycetes bacterium
ACGGCATGACCAAGCCCATCTGCGCCAACATCGACCTGTACACGGGCTTTATCTACAAGATGCTCGGCGTGCCCGAGACGCTCTTTACGCCGCTGTTCGCCGTCGCCCGCATGGCCGGCTGGTCGGCGCACCGCATGGAAGAGCTCTTCTGCGCGCACCGCATCATCCGTCCCGCGTATCGCCCGGTTATCGAGCCGCTGGAATACAAGCCGCTCGCCGATCGCTAGGACGCGGACCGTTATAGAACCCGAGCGTGGCCAGGGCATCACCGCCCTCGGCCACGCTTTTTATGCCAGTAGAAAGGATCGCAGCGAATGATTGTGTTTTCCGATATGGATGGAACGCTGCTGACGAGTGATAAGCAGATGAGCGACGCCACCTGGGCGATGCTCGACGAGCTTGCGCGCCGCGGTATTGAGTTTGTGCCCTGCACGGGGCGCCCGCTGTCGGGCATCTTTGAGCCCATCCTCGCCCACCCCGCCGTACACTACGCGGTCTGTGCCAACGGTGCCAGCGTCTGGCAGCTCGACGACGGTACGCCCACCGATGCCTCACGTGCTACGCGCATTTTGAGCCGACCGCTCGACCGCGCCATCGCCCGCCGCGTCCACAGCATTGCCGTCGGCCATGACGTCACCTTCGATATCTTCGCGGACGGGCAGTGCTTCCTCCCCCGCTCGCTCTACACGCGCCTGGACGAGTTCTGTGGCGGCGACCCCCACATCGCGGCTTCGCTCAAGCGCACGCGCACGCCGATCGACATGGATATCGACAGCAAAATCGACGAAGTCGAGGTGCTCGAACGCATCGCTATGTACTGGCACGATCCGGCCGACCGCGACGCCATCACGGCGGAGCTCGATACACTCGGCGGGATCGAGGTCACGCGTTCGTACGCCATGAATATCGAGGTTATGGGCGAAGGCGCTACCAAGGGAACGGCACTCACGTGGCTATGCGAGCATCTGGGCGAGCGTCTCGCCGACGCCTGGGCCTTCGGCGACAACATCAACGACATCCCCATGCTGCAGGCAGCGGGCCACGGCATGGCCATGATCAACGCCGAGTCCGAGGACCGCGAGGCGGCCGACGCCATCACCGAGTTCGACAACGACCACGACGGCGTCGCCCGCACCATCATGGCTGCCCTCGCCTAGTCGTTGGGGACGTTCTTAAACGACTAGTCACTGGGGACGTTCTTAAATGACTAGTCGTTGGGGACACTCTTCGCGAAAAAGCTGCAAGGACTGTCCCCGGTTGCCGGCAGAAAAGGAACGTCCCTAACTGCCGGATTAGGCGAGGCTCTCCAGAACACGGCGGAGCTCCTGCTGGACAGCGTGGTCGCGGTTGCGCCCCACCACGCGATCGGCGACTGCCTTGAGCGCGGGGCGTGCATTTTCCATCGCGCAGCCCGTACCGACAAAGCGAATGATCTCATAGTCGTTCATCGAGTCGCCAAACGCCATGACCTCGTCGCGCCCAATGTCGTAATGCTCCGCGAGCTGCGCAATACCCGAGGCCTTCGACACACCAGGCTGCATGGCATCGATCCACGCGTTGCCCGAAGGCGCAAAAGTAAAGAGCTGGCCGAGTTCGCGCTGCAGCACGTACGCGCTGTCCATAACGGCACCGTCATCGCAAAAGATACTCGCTTTGATGATATTTACGCTGGGATCGGGCAGCTCCCAAATGCGCTCGGCATTGGGAAGGTCCTTATCGACCTCACGCACAAACTTGCACTCGTCATCGAGCAGGAAGGACTTGGTTCGGTCAAAAAGCGCAAGATGCAGATTGGGAAACGTCGCGACGGCCTGGGCGAGCTTTCGAATCGCCAGGTGCGAATACACCTCACGGTCTACCATTTTGCCGTCGGCGTAGACCTGGGCACCGTTAGCGGCGACAAAGTCCATCTTGTCGCGAACGGGCGCAAAGAACTCGCACAGGCGATCGTAGCGACGACCTGACGATGCGGCAAAATGCACGCCATGCTCGCGTAGCGCCAAAATCAGTTCGTAGGTCTCGGGAGGCACCTGGCCGTTTTCGTCAAGCAACGTGCCGTCCATATCGGATGCAATCAGTTTAAACATAGAAAAGCTCCCTTCGGGCTTGTTGGAATCGAATGTGTATCCGATTCCAACGTACCCAAAGGAAGCTCAAATAAGACTCCGCGGGCGTAAACGTTACAAGGACCTGGCAAATAGCTCACACATGCCAGAGGCCTACGGTCGCGGCGTCAGGCAGCCCGCCAAAGAATGTCCCCAACGACTAGTCGTTTAAGAACGTCCCCAATGACTAGTCGGCGTAGGTGAAGGTGGTGACGTCGAACATGCCCTCGGGGCGGATGCGGAGCGTCGGGATCACCGGCAGGGGCAGGAAGATGATGCCCATGATGGGATCGAGCGGCGGCTCAATGCCCATGGCGCGCGCCTTGACCATAAAGTCGTCGTGCTGTGCGGCGACATCCTCGGCCGTGCCCTCGCTCATCAGACCACCAAGCGCCAGCGGAATACGCGCCACGACCTCGCCGTTGCGCACCAGCACGTGGCCGCCCTGGCCAACAGCCTCGACGGCAGCCATCATATCGGCAGCGTTATCGCCCACGACGCATACGTTGTGCGAATCGTGGCCAATCGTCGAGGCGATGGCACCGCCCGTGATGGTAAAGCCGCGCACCCAGCCACGGCCGATATGCTTGCCGACGAGCCCCATGCCGGCGGGACCGTCGCCATCGGCGCCCTCGGCCTGCAGCGACACGCCGCAACCGTGACGTTCGATCAGCATAATGCGGCGCAGACCCTCGGCATTCTCGGGACGAACCATGCCCGTGATGGCCTTGCCCGGCACCACGTCGATCACGGCCTCGCCCGGCTTAAAGGCATAGTCGAACACGTCGAGCGATAGCTTCGGCAGCTTAACGGAAGCACGCAGCTCATCGGCAAGCGCTGCGACCTCGGCGGTCTCGGGCGCAACCTCGCCCACAAAAGTGCCGTCCTGTGCCACGAGCGCGCCGGCTGCATACACGCGATGCGGAGCCGTGGCAAACGTCAGGTCGTTGAGCACCAACAGGTCGGCACGCTTGCCCGGGGCGATGGCGCCACGCAGCTCGTGCGGGTCGCGGCAACCGTGGTCCAGGCCAAACGCCTCGGCCGTGGACAGGGACGCCATAGAGATGGCAACCACGGGGTCAATACCGGCCTCGATTGCCACGCGGCAGGCGTTGTCGATCATACCGGTCGAAAGCGCGTCGGAGGGAGCGCGGTCATCGGTCGCAAAACAGCAGCGGCGGGCACGGGCGGGGTTCTCCAGCAGCATCGGCGACAAGTTGGCCAGGTCGTGGCTACACGTACCCTCGCGCAGCATCACATACATGCCGCGGGACAGTTTGTCGAGTGCCTCCTCGGGAATCGTCGACTCGTGGTCGGCGATAATACCCGCCGCGGCATAGGCGTTGAGGTCCTTGCCGGCAACGAGCGGCGCATGGCCGTCAACTTGCTTGGACGGCGTCTGGTTAGCGGCATCGATGCGAGCGCAGGTCTCGGGGTCGGCCATAAAGACACCCGGCAGGTTCATCATTTCGCCCAGACCAAAGACGTCGCCCGGGTGCTCGGCAAAAAACGCCTGCATATCGGCGGCGGTAATCACAGCACCCGCTTGCTCATCGGGCAGCGCGGGCACGCACGAGGGCATCATGTACTTGATGGAAATGGGCGCGCGACGGCCGTCCTCGATCATAAAGCGCAGGCCGTCCAGGCCGGAAACGTTGGCGATCTCGTGGCTGTCGGCAATGGCAGTGGTGGTGCCGCGCGTCGCCGCCATGCGCGCATACTCGGCGGGACGGATGTTCGAGGACTCGATATGCAGATGTCCGTCGATAAAGCCGGGGGCGATATAGCGACCCTGGCAGTCAATGACCTCGGCAGCCTCGTAGGTACCGGCGGCATCGTCGCGACCGTCGTAGAGCACGCCGACGATTACGCCGTCCTTGACGGCAACGCTACCGGGCGCCACGCGCTGACCGTACACGTCGACAATCTGCGCATTGGTGAACAGCGTGTCGACGGGCACACGACCCTCGGCTGCATCGATCACAGACCTCATGACCTCAACGGACATACATACTCCTTTAACTGTAAAAATAGCTGCGGAGCGGACGAGCCTTCACCGCAGCAAGCCAATAGCAATTGTATGCCCAAAAGGAGGTCCCGCTAACACCCCATCCGCTTAACGGCACCGCCAAATGATCCCTTGGGTGCGGAAGAAAAGTTGCGGTGGAATAGTTCCTGCCTGGGCGCCGTATGGCATTTTTAGGAACTATTTCACCGCAACTCAAAGGGCCGCAGCCGGAATCGTTCCGGCTGCGGCCCTATTGCACATGTTAGGTTGACCTACTTGCTAGACCAATTTAAAGCCCTTGCGCTTGCCTACGGAGAGGGTGTCGCCCAGCTTGAGAGCGCTCGGGTCGATGTTGTAGCTCTTGGGAGCCACGGCCTTGCCGTTGATCTTGACGCCGCCGCCGTCGATGTCGCGGCGGGCCTGACCGGCGCTGGCCGAAAGGCCCAGGTCCTTGAGCAGGCCGGCGAGGTAGATCTGGCCCTCGTCGTTGACGGTCAGCTC
>JAEZNV010000048.1 GCA_023441725.1 Actinomycetes bacterium
CCACGCGTCGCACCTACGGTTCGACTTCTGCCAACCCGCGCTCGCGCTTCCTCAACGAGATTCCGTTTGAGGATATCGAGTTTAGCGGCATCGGTTCTGCCGGTTTTGAGGGCACGGGCTGGGAGAAACGCGGCGACCGTCACGGCACCTTTGGCTCGGGCATGGGCTCGGATATGTACGGCGGCAAGGTGTTTGGTTCGCATACGCGCTCGACCGGCGGTTCCGGTTCGCGCGGTGGATCGAGTTTTGACGATTTCTTTGGCGGCAGCAGCTACGGGACCGAGCGCCATCGTGGGGTCTCGCCCGACGCCGGCCGTGTTGCCTCGACCTTTGGTTCGGGTGCGCCGCGAGCCAAAAAGCCGTCATCTAAGGTGTCGCCGACAGTGGAGCGCAAGGTCGATCGCGCTAGCGCGTCGCAGGACTTTGCCGCAGGCGATACCGTGAGCCACAAGACCTTTGGCACGGGTACCGTGATCTCGGTCGTCGGAGACATGATCGAGGTTCAATTCGAAAAGACCGGCCAGACCAAAAAGCTTATGAAAGGTTTTGCACCGATCGTTAAGCTGTCGTGATCCCGGCGGACCTGGGCGGGCGTATAGGGCAACATCGCCTGCTCGGGCAGTCCTGCTCGCACGGAGAGCACATTAAGTGCTCTCCGGCTCGTGCGGAACTCGCGATCGATGTTGCCCTATACGCCCGCCCAGGTCCTTGGGTAACGTTGCTGGACGAACGTCGCTTTGCTCGTTCGCTTTTTGATCTGGAGAGCCGGGTGGGCTGAATACTTAGACATGGCAAGGGGCTCCCTCGTTGAAGAACGGGGGAGCCCCTTGTTTCGTTTTGGTTGTTGTTGCGACCTAGAGGTGGCTGATGATCAGTTCCATCTTGCCTTCGAGGTCGATGGAGCCGACGGTGCTCGGAGCCAGCAGGTGGCTTCCCTTGTGGACGGGGTCGCCGCAGATGGTGCCTTCGCCGTCGATGACCGACAGGCACATGAAGGGCCAGCGCTGGTCGAGGGTCTTGCTGCCGTTGACGCGCACGCGATCGACGGTGTAGCAGGGGTTGGACTCGAGCTCGGTCACGCCGTCCACCTCGGGCGCGGTCACCGTGCCGTCGGTCGGAGCCTGAGCATCAAAGTCGATGCAGTCGAGGCTCTGCTCAATGTGCAGGGGACGCAGTTTGCCGTCGGTGCCGGGGCGGTCGTAATCATACAGGCGATACGTCACGTCGCACGACTGCTGCGTTTCCAAAATGAGCGTGCCGGCCTTGATGGCGTGAACGGTACCGGAATCAATCTGGAAAAAGTCGCCCTTGTGGATCGGCAGTACGTTGAGCATGTCGTCCCAGCGGCCGTCCTCGATCATCTGCGCGGCCTCGGCGCGGTCATGTGCGCGCTGGCCGACGATGATCGTGGCACCGGGCTCGCAGTCCAGCACATACCAGCACTCGGTTTTTCCCAGGCTGCCGTTCTCGTGCTTGGCGGCGTACTCGTCGTTGGGATGAATCTGGATCGAAAGGTCGTCCTTGGCGTCCAGAATCTTGATGAGCAGCGGGAACTCCTTGCCCTCGCAGTTGCCAAAGAGCTCGCGGTGCTCGGCCCACAGCCACGACAGCGTGTGGCCGGTGTACGGTCCCTCCGCAATCTGGCAGTCGCCGTTGGGATGGGCCGAGATGGCCCAGCACTCACCGATGGGACCTTCGGGAATGTCGTAGCCAAACACGGTCTCCAACTGGCGGCCGCCCCAGATCTTCTCGTGGAAGATCGGCGTGAGTTTAATCAAATCGGACATGTGCATACTCCCATAAGGTTGTGCGGGTGCCGCGTAAGACGGCTCAAAACGAGCGCCCGCGTGACTACAAAAACCTATGCCAACGTTACGTTGTGCAACTCAAAGCGGTCGCCAACGTTGCGCGAGATCGAATACTCAAAGGCGGCGCCGCTGTCCAAAAAGCCAATTTTGGTGAGCTCGAGCAGGGGAGAGCCAAGTTTGGTGTCCAGACGCTCGGCTTCTTCCTCGGTTGCTGCCACGGCGCGAATGGTACGGTGGAAGCTCGAAATCTTCAGCCCACATTGCTCGCGGATGAAGCGGTAGACCGATCCGTACAGATCCTTCTTTTTCAGCCCTGGAATCAGCTCGAGGGGCATGTAGGTGTACTCGATAACGATGGGCTTCTCATCGGCCTGACGCACGCGCACGACGTGATAGGCAAAGTCATCCTCGGCAATTCCCAGCTGGGCTGCGATGTCCGCTGGTGGATTAACAATCGAGAAATCGTAGACCACCGAGGTCACCTTCTCCCCGCGGTGCTCATACGAAAAACCCTGGGCACGGTCGTTTTTTCCCTGGAAAAACGCCTGGCCGGGAAGTCCCGCCGTGTCCTTAACGTAGGTACCCGATCCACGACGGCTGGTAATAAGACCTTCCTCGGTGATTTGCTCGATAGCTCGTTTGACGGTGATTTTGGAAACGCTATAGAGATCGCAGAACTCAACGACGGTGGGAAGCTTATCGCCCGGTTTAAGAGCGCCATCCTCGATACTTCGACGAATATCTGCAGCTATCGCCTCGTATTTGGGAATCAAGGAACCTCCTTTCCAACTTGATTGAGAATAAAAGAAAGTATAGTCAACGCCTAAGTATCTCTATTGAGTTATTGAAAAGTTCGAGAAAGATAAAATCAAAAGACGCCCCGCTTGTAAAATCAGAGCGTTTTAAATGATAAACATCTGAGTAGTGTCGTGTTGAGGAATGATCGGTCCGAGGACAGGACCGAACCGATATAGCGGCCAGCGAACCGAATCTCGTACTCTGCGTTTCCCCAGATAAAACCTGCCAAAACAAACCTGTCCCTTTTTGGTAGGTTTTTGCCTTGGGAGCGGTACCATACAGGCAATGTTTAAACGAGAAAGGTGGGCTCCCATGGAACCTAAGCAGTACTACATCGGCATCGACGTCGGCGGCACTTCGGTTAAGGAGGGCCTGTTCGACGAGGACGGCAACCTGCTTGCCAAGGCCAGCGTGCCCACGCCTCCTATCGTTGACGCTGCGGGCTTTGCCGCGGTGACCGAGGCTATCGACCAGGTGGTCGCCAAGGCACAGATTCCGCGTGCCTTTGTGGCGGGCATTGGCCTGGCCGTTCCGTGTCCCATCCCGGCGTCGGGCGATGCCAAGGTCAAGGCCAACATTGCCATTAACCTGCCCGAGCTGAGGGTCGCCATTCAGAAGCACTGCCCCGATGCGGTCGTTAAGTATGAGAACGATGCCAACGCCGCTGCCATGGGCGAGGCCTGGCTCGGTTCTGCCAAGGGCGTGCAGAACGTGGTGATGGTCACCATCGGTACCGGCGTGGGCGGCGGCGTTATCGTTAACGGCGACGTGGTATCGGGCGTTGTGGGCGCCGGCGGCGAGATTGGCCACATGTGCCTGAACCCGGCCGAGGAGCGCACCTGCGGCTGTGGCGGCCATGGCCATCTGGAGCAGTATTCCAGCGCCACCGGCGTGGTGAGCAACTACCTTGCCGAGTGCAAGAAGGCGGGTGTCGAGCCCATTGAGCTCACCGGCCCCTCCGATTCCAAGGACGTGTTCCAGGCCTGCCGCGAGGGCGACAAGCTTGCGCTGGCCGCAGCCGACACCATGGCCGACTACCTTGGCCGCGCCCTGGCGCTTATCGCCAACGTGGTCGACCCCGAGATGTTCCTGATCGGTGGCGGCGCGTCTGCCTCGGCCGATGTTTATCTCGACAAGGTTCGCGAGCACTTTAAGCAGTACGCGCTCTCTGCCTCGCGCGAGACGCCCATTAAGGTCGCTTCGCTCGGAAACGACGCCGGCATCATCGGTGCTGCCTACGTAGCCCTGCGCGCTGCCGGTAAATAGCTGGTGCAAGGGGGACAGGTTACATTGCACCAACATGGTGCAAAAGGGACAGCCTTGGCCCCCGTGCCTGCGCCCCAAAATATGCCGTGGCCCTTCCGTCTGCGAAGGCTCGGCATCGGCGTGCTACCATAGCTACGTCCAAGTACACATATCAAGTGGAGGATATCCATGGCAAACGTTCTTGTCTTTGGTCACCAGA
>JAEZNV010000054.1 GCA_023441725.1 Actinomycetes bacterium
GTGGGCATTTTAGGAGGATGTTCATGGCGAACGACAGCAAGACATGGCGGTGCGGAAAGTACGAGCTCAGCTTTGACCGTCCGCGCATCATGGGCGTCCTCAACGTGACGCCCGATTCGTTTAGCGATGGCGGGGAGCACTTCGACCCCGATGCCGCCATCGAGTACGGCCTGGCGATGCTCGACGCCGGCGCCGATATCATCGACGTGGGCGGCGAGTCCACGCGCCCCGGCTTTACCCCGGTCAACCCCGACGAGGAGGCTCGCCGCGTGCTGCCCGTGGTGCGCGCGCTGGCCAAGGAGGGCGCCATCGTCTCGATCGACACGCGTCATGTGGCGGTTGCCAAGGCGGCCGTGCGCTGCGGCGCCTCGATCGTCAACGACGTGACCGGCTTCACCGATCCCAAGATGGTCGAGTTCGTTAAGACGAGCACCTGCGGCGTCATCGTGATGCATGCCGGCGAGGTCGCCGCGCCCGCACGCACGCACGCAACGGTGCAGCTCGATACCTCGGCAGCGGCGTTTGTTGCCGAGAAGGCGCGCGAGGCGGCTGCCGAGGCCGCGCGTGAGGCCGAGAAGCCGGCTCGCCGCCGTCGCGGCAAGTTGCTGGGCGAGCCTAAGCCGGAGGCCAAGCTTCCGGGCGGCGTGGTGCAGCCCTCGTTGCCGTTTGGCGAACCGGAGCCCACGTCCGAGCCTTCAAGCGAGCAGGAGACGCCGGCCGCCGAGCAGGCTACTGCCGCCGAGACCGTCGCGCCCGCGCCCGAGGCCACGCCCGCAGCCACCGAGGCCGCATCGGAGTCCAATGACCGCCTGGCCGCCATGATGCGCCGCAGCGCCCGCCGCGAGGAAGCCTACGTGCCCACCTCGCAGCTCCGCCGCTTCACCCTGCCCGATCCGGCGCCCATCATGCGCCGCGTCATGGGCTTTCTGTCCGACCAGGCCCGCACGCTCATCCATGCCGGCGTGTCGCGCGATCGCATCTGCATCGATCCTGGTCCGGGCTTTGGTAAGTCGGCTAACGAGGACATCGTCATCCAGCGCGAGACTGCCAAGATGGCGTCACTGGGCTATCCGCTCATGTGCGCCGTGTCGCGCAAGCGCTTTGTGGGCGCCGTCTCGGGCGTGACCGAGGCCGCCGAGCGCGATGCCGCTACGTTTGGCGTGTGCCTGGGCGCCATCCAGGCCGGTGCCAACATCGTGCGCGTGCACGACGCCGCGGGTTTTGCGCAGTTCCTGAACGGCTACTGGGCGGTTGCCAAGCCACAGCCGCGCCGCGCATTTGTGGCCGTGGGCTCCAACCTGGGGCATCGCTGCGACAACATCCGCGCCGCACGCGAGATGATCGCCGAGATTCCACTCACCTGCGTGTCTAACTCCTCCAAGATTTACGAGAGCGAGCCTGCCTACGAGACGCGCCAGGACGCGTTTGCCAACGCCGTCATCGAGATCAAGACCGAGCTTGCGCCGCTGGTGCTGCTCGACGAGCTCATGAAGATCGAGGCCGAGCTGGGACGCGACCGCTCCAAAAAGGCCAAGGCCAACGGTCCGCGCACCATCGACCTGGACCTGCTGTGGATGGACGGCGAGACCCACGGCGGCAAAAAGCTGCGCCTGCCGCATCCGCTGATCGGCGAACGCGATTTTGTGCTGGTGCCGCTCGAGGACCTGATGCACGACCCGGCGCGGTTCTTCCGCTACAACGGCGTCGAGGTCAAGGAGCCCGAGGACCGCGTGGGCCATATCGTGGGCGAATTGGGGCGTATGTAGATGATCGAGATGAATGCTGTTGCCGCTGGCACCGAGCTCGACGCGGCGCGCGACGCGGGCCGCGAGGGTGCGTCCGCGGGCTGGTGCGCTTGGAGCGCGGGCAACGCTTCGCTGGCGTTTTCGCTGGTCGTGCGTCCGGATGTGAACATGCATGCCTTCCACGGCCTGCCGTTTGTGGCTGCGATGGGCATGATGGATGCGCTTATGGGCACGGCATCGACGCCGGGCCTGGGCCTTGCCGGCAAGGTGGGCATTGAGTGGCCGAGCAACATCGTGTGCGGTGCGCCCGCGTTCGAGACGTCGCTCGCGCGTGTTGCCGTGAACGGCGGTGCCGGTGCTGCGGGCATGTTTGCCGCGGTGACGGTTGATATTGAGTGTGCGGCGCTGGGTGAGCTTGGCGTGAATATGGCCGACGAAGCGCTGGTTGAGGAGCTGGCCGCCGCCGTGTTGACCCGCGTGGGCGCCTGGGCGGTTGCCGCCAACACGCCGCAGGGCGCCGCGGGCCCGCTGGCTCCGGTGCTGGGCGAGTACTTTGACATGGTGCCACTGCTGGGCCGTCAGGTCGCGGCGGTGTCGCCCAACGGTCTGCCGCTCGCGGTGGGCGTGTTTGCGGGCCTGGACATCTGGGGCCGCGCGACCATCAAGACCGATGCCGGCGAGCAGGAGTTTCCGCCCGAGGCCGTACGAATTCGCGGGCTGTAGCGCGAGGCACCAGCGCTCAAAGACAACGATGACAACAAGACCCTCCTCGGCCTGCGCCGGGGAGGGTTTCGCCTATCTGGGGAATGGGTTGCCAGCGCCCTATTCCTCAAAACTGAAAATTTTTCGTTTTTGAGGAATAGGATTAAGGCAGCTCGGTCTTTCTCGAGGTATATTCGCTATAGAGCCTATTCCTCAAAACTGAAATTTTTTCAGTTTTGAGGAATAGCGATAAAAGACCGCGAGGAGGCCCCGATGAAACTCATCAATAGAACGTCATATATGGACACGTTGACGAGTCTTATTGGCGTGCCGGACATCAAGGTCATCACGGGCATCCGTCGTAGCGGTAAATCAAAATTGCTCGAGGCCCTCCGCGATTACGTGGAGGCAAATCTGTCCAATTCGAATGTCATCCATATCAACTACAACCTCGATGAGTTCGAGAACTTGCTCGAGTATCACGCGTTGCTCGCCTATGTAAAAGATCATCGAGTGCCCGGCAAGCAAAACTTCCTGCTTATCGATGAGGTTCAGATGTGCGACGGCTTTGAACGTGCGATCAACAGCCTTCACGCATCCGAGCAGTACGACATCTTCATCACCGGATCGAATGCCTTTTTGCTGTCGAGCGATCTGTCGACGCTCTTTACGGGGCGTACGTTCGAGATCGAGGTTTTCCCATTCTCGTTTGAGGAGTATCGTCTCTATGGCGACGAGGGCGAGGTCGACCGCGACTTCGATGAGTACGCGAGAACCGGCGGTATGTCCGGCTCTTACCCTTATCCACTGCAGGAGCAGCGCTATCAATATCTCTCCAACGTCTTCAAGACGCTCATTGTGAGAGATATCGTGCAGCGGCATAACGTGAGAAACGAATCGGCGCTGCTGCGCATTGCCGATTACATGATGGACAACGTTTCCAACATTACGTCGGCACGCAACATTACTGATGCATTAAATGCGGATGGGCTAAAGATTACGAACAAGACGGTCGGCACGTACATGGGGTACCTGTGCGATGCGTTTGCCTTCTATAAAGTTCGTCGGTACGACATTCGCGGCAAAAAATACCTTAAGAGCGGCGAGAAGTACTATCTGGCGGACCATGCGTTTAAATATGCGCTTCTTGGTACACGTGATATGGATTGGGGACGCGTATACGAGAACATGGTGGCAATCGAGCTGCTGCGTCGCGGATACGAGGTATACGTCGGCGTGCTCTATAAAAAGGAAATAGACTTTGTAGCAATCAAGCGGAGCGAGAAACTCTACATTCAGGTGAGCGACGACATCAGCTCGGATAAGACATTTGAACGCGAGATTTCGCCACTGCTGAGCATTGGCGATGCGTATCCCAAGATGATTCTCGCCCGCACGCATCACGAGGCCACGGATCGCGACGGAGTGCAGATCGTGGACCTGGCGAGGTGGTTGTGCGGCGAGGCGCAGCGGAAAGCCTATTCCTCAAAACTGAAAAATTTTCGATTTTGAGGAATAGGACCAATGCATTGCTTAGTTCGCCGCTCGCGCCCGTGCTCGACTTAAGCCCCCGCCCTATCCCTCCTCTTGCATGCGGCGGTAGATTTCGCAGATGCCCTTGATGGTGAGCTGTCCGTCGACCGCGTCGAAGGCATCGGTCGAATCGGCAACGATGCCGGCGAGACCGCCTGTGGCGATAACCGTGGCGTCCTCACGACCCAGCTCGCGCTTCATGCGCGCGACCAGGCCCTCGGCCATGGCGGCGGCGCCCACCACGGCGCCGACCTTGATGCATTCCTCGGTGTCGCGGCCGATGGCGTGCTCGGGTGCCTCGAGCGGCACGCTGGCGAGCTTGGCGGCACGGGCGGCAAGCGCGTCCATGGAGATGCGGATGCCCGGCGCGATCGCTCCGCCAATGTAATAACCGTCCTCATCGATGACGTCGATATTGGTCGCGGTGCCAAAGTCCACCACGATTGCCGGCGCGCCGTAGAAAGTCTCGGCCGCAACGGCGTTGGCGACGCGATCGGCACCTACGGCCTGGGGGCGCGCCGCGCGCAGCTTGGTCACCGCGGCTGTCTGCGGCCCGATGACGATGGCGTCCGCGGCAATGCGGTCGGCCACGGCGTGCCACTCGCGCGAGAGCTGCGGCACCACGCCCGCAAAGGCGATTGCGTCGACCGCATCGAGCGAAAGGCCGTACATCTTAAAGAAACCCATCAGGCGCACGTGGATCTCGTCGGCGGTATAGGAGCGGTCGGTGGGCATACGCCACGACTGCACCAGCTCGTCTCCGTCAAACAGGCCCATGGCCGTCTGCGTGTTTCCCATATCGATAGCGAGCAGCATGTCTACTCCCAGTGTTGGCATAAAAGGACGCGCACCATTGTATACGCGCCGCCGACGGCGCTCGGCTGCGATTCGTTTACGGTGATAGGGGCTGAGGGGTTTTAAATATGAAGGAATTATGCTCTACGAGATTTTCCTTGCCGCTTACCGAACTCCCGCGTAATATTCTTTCTTGCGCACATGAAGCGCCCAGACATTGCGGGGTGGAGCAGTCTGGTAGCTCGCCGGGCTCATAACCCGGAGGTCGTAGGTTCAAATCCTGCCCCCGCGACCAAGAACTTGCAGGCCAGTCGCTTATGCGGCTGGCCTTTTTCTTGTTGTGGCAGGCCGTTTTAGGGCTTGTGGCAGAATTGTGGCAGTAAACCATGGCAAACAATGAGAATCAGGCAGCGGGAAGCAGGCCGAAGATGTCCTTCGGCAGCGCGGCTAACTCGCCCCACTTCTCCGAAGACCCGCCGTCGTCTCCTGGCAGGAAGTGCGAGTAGGTCTTGTAGGTGATCTCGATGCTCTCGTGGCCCAAACGGGCGGAGACGTACTGTATCGAGACGCCCTTTTTCAGGAGAAGGCTGGCGTGCGTGTGGCGCAGGCCGTGCAACGTGACCGCGAATGACTTGTGCTGGGCGAAGCGGCTAAAGTCGCTCGTGAATTTCGACGGGCGGTAGAGCTCGCCGAGGTCGCTGCAGAACACGGGGGTGTCCTCGCCCTGCTCGATGTCGTTGTACATCAGGCGATAGAGCTGCATCTGCTTGTGATGGCGCAGGAATTCGACCGTCCCCTCGGAAATGGTGACGTCCCTATTCGAGCGGTTGCTCTTGGGCAGCTTCTCCTCCAGGGTCTCGCCGCAGTAGGTGTCCGTCGCGCGTGCCTCGGCGAGCGCTCGGCGGACGCGGATGACGCTTCCATCGAGGTCGACGTCGCGCCACCTGAGGGCGCACAGCTCGCCGCGTCTCATGCCCGTGTCGAGCGCGAGGTTTGTGGCGGCTGCGAAGCGGTAGTCCGGGCATCCGAGTAGGGCGATTTTCATGCGGGATACCTCGTTTTCATCGATGACTCGAACCTCCTTCTTCTCCTTGGACGGGACGTCCACAAGCTCGCAGGGGTTGGACTCGATGTATTCGAGGCGGCGGGCGCGTTTGAGCGCGGTCTTCAGGAACGAAAGGGCCTTCTGACAGGTGTTGCCAGAGAGGGGCTTGCCGTTGAGACCGCCGCTTTGGCGCATCCATGCCAGCTGATCCTCGATCATGTAGGGCTTCAAGTCTTTTAGTAGGGTCGTGCCGAGTCTCGGTGCCCAGCGCGTCTCGACGATGTCGCGGTAACCGCGAATCGTGTTGGCGCTCAGGTGCTTTACGTCGTGCAGGTAGGTGATGTGTTCGCGCAGGAACTCCTCAAGGGTGATATTGCTGCGGTCCACGCGCGTGCGTGCGGCCATGAGCTCGACGCGCCATTCCTCCAGCAGGCGCTTGGCCTCGGTCTTGGTGCGGCAGTGGACGGTCTTGCTCAGGCGCTTGGAGGACTTGCCGTCCTCGCTCACGCTGACCCTGAGCAGCCAAGAGTCCTTACCACGCTTCACGGGGTCGTAGCCTTTGCTGACTGATCTCATGTTTGTTCACCTCCCTTCTGTGAGGTGGTGGGTGGATGGTGCTATCTCAAACCGACTACTCGGTAATGAGCCCTTGGGACTTCTTTTTGCTGTAGGAGTTGGCGCAGCTGCGCTTGCAGAAGCGGGTCTTCTGGATCACCTTGCCCGGCTTCTCCTCGCGGTACTTCTTGAAGATTCGTCCGCAGTTGTCGCAGATGCGCCATTCGGCGGGGTCATCATAGAGGAGGCCGAACTGGGAGATAATCGCTTCGGAGAGGCAGCCGTACGAGCCGATGACGTCCGTGCGCTCCGCAGGGACGCGACCGATTTTCTTCTGCGCTTGGGACCACATGGCGAGGATGGGGTTGCCGTTCATTTCAATCTCGTCGCCGTCGCTAGAGTTTGCGTCAAAACGATAGGAGAGAAAGGAGTCGGCTAGGAAAGCGCTTGCCTCATTTGACGCAAGGATCAGCCCGTCCCCGAGACTCGATGTGTAGGCCGCGCGAGTGTTGAAGCCCGCATCCTCTCCCTGCTGGGCCGTTAACTTAAAGTCAGCGTTTTCGCGGATGAGGGTGTCATAAGACATAAGACGGGTGCCCTTTAGCAGGTCATCGTCTTTCGAGAGCAGGAAGTACGTTACGCCATTTTGCGCCATGTGCGCGCGATCACAAAGATACTCGGCGACATCGGAAGCCCCCCACGTCTCGTGGTTTTCCATGCCGTAGCCGATGGCAGTGAGCAGGGCTGTTGATACCTGCAGTGCTCGTATCGTTTGGATGACTTCTGCTTCGGAAATCGCTCCCACAACCGACTGGTCGTTCAGGTGGATGCGACGAGCCTCCTCGGAGAGGAAATAGGGTTTGCGTCCCAACAGCGTCTTATCGTCATCGGGGTAGGCGCTACTGAACAAGGGGATGCCTGCGGCGGATGCGCTTTCGTTGACGAGAATGTCCCGCTCACTCCCGATAGGCTGAAAGTCTGCCTTGATAGGCTTGAAGCGGTTGCGGAACAGAGAGAGGCGCTGGGCGCCGTCGTAGCCGCTGGATACCGGGAGACCGTAGCGCTCACAAAAGCGCACGATGCTTTCGGTTCGGCTGACGTTGACCTTTTGAAGGTCGGTCGCGAAAAATTCATTCTCGAGATGCTCGAAGTTCATAACGACGGGCTCTCCACGCTCGGCGTAGTACGCGAAGCGTTCGCCATCGGCAGTGGTCCCCCACAGGCGGTCGATGCTGTAACGCAGCCAAGGCCTTACTGCCCCAATATCGAGTTTGGTTGGCTTGCGAAGTGACAACGGCAGTAGTTCGTAACAAGTTAATGGACTCACAATAAAATCCAATCCAACTATTGACTTCAATTCTTCCCA
>JAEZNV010000001.1 GCA_023441725.1 Actinomycetes bacterium
GAGCTGCCGATTGTCTTTACCATCGGTCTTCCCGTTGCAGTTGCCGAGAATATTTACAACTGTGCCGCCGTGTGCTGCGCGGGCGAGCTTTTGGGCCTCACGGCCAAGAAGTATTTGCCCAACTATGGCGAGTTCTATGAGCGCCGTTGGTTCGCTCCGGCGCCCGCGGATCCCGTGTGGGTTGAATTTGCCGGTCAGGGTCCGGTTCCGCTGGGTTCGGGCTTGTCTACCGTTGCTGTGATGAGGGCGCCGAGGACCTGGTGCTGGGCGTTGAGGTCTGTGAGGACCTGTGGGTGCCGGCGCCCCCTTCGACCGAGATGGCGCTTGCCGGTGCGACGGTGATTCTCAACCCGTCGGCCTCTGACGAAATCATCGGTAAGGCAGATTACCGCCGCAGCCTTATCTCTAACCAAAGCGCGCGCCTGTACTGCGCTTATGCCTACGCGGACGCGAGTGAGGGCGAGTCCACGACCGACATGGTCTTTGCGGGGGAGAACCTCGTCTACGAAAACGGCTCCAAGCTCGCCGCGACTAAACTGCTTACCTGCGATATGGCCGTTGCCGACGTTGATCTTGACCGCCTGGTTGCCGAGCGCCGTCGCTCGACGACGTGGACGCGCGCGGACGATGCGCCGGAGGCCACGATTGTTGAATTTTCGTTTGAGGACGTGCTGGCAGACGAACCTGTCCTGCGCGATGCGCTCGACATCGACCGTGTCTTCCCCCGCGCACCCTTCGTGCCTGCCGACCATGGTGACCTGGCTGAGCGCTGCGAGACCATCCTCGACCTGCAGACCGCGGGCCTCAAGACCCGTCTTGCCCATACGGGTACCAAGGCGGCTGTCATCGGTCTTTCAGGCGGCCTGGACTCCACGCTGGCACTGCTTGTGACCGTGCGTGCCTTCGATGCGCTGGGGCTGCCGCGCACGGGTATCACGGCGGTCTCCATGCCAGGTTTTGGCACGACGCATCGCACTAAGTCGAATGCCGAGTCGCTCGCTCGCGACCTAGGCGTGAGCTTCCGCGAAGTCTCGATCCATGCAGCCGTGGAGCAGCATTTTAAGGACATCGAGCACGATCCGGCCGTGCAGGACGTGACTTACGAGAACAGTCAGGCCCGCGAGCGCACGCAGATTCTGATGGATCTGGCCAACCAGGCTGGCGGTTTTGTCATCGGCACGGGCGACCTGTCGGAGCTGGCGCTCGGCTGGGCTACCTATAACGGCGACCACATGAGCATGTATGCCGTCAACGCGAGCGTGCCCAAGACGCTTGTGCGCCATCTGGTGCGCTATGCGGCTGATGTCTTTGGCGGGCGTATTGCCGAGGTCTTGCTCGATTTCCTCGATACGCCGGTGTCCCCCGAGCTTCTGCCGCCCACGGGCGACGGCGAGATTGCGCAGAAGACTGAGGATTTGGTGGGCCCGTACGAGCTGCACGACTACTTCCTCTACTACCTGCTGCGTTTTGGCTTTGAGCCGGGCAAGATCTACCGCATGGCGCTCAAGAGCTTCGAGGGCGTTTACGACGCCAAGACCGTCCACACGTGGCTACGTACGTTCTACCGTCGCTTCTTTGCCCAGCAGTTTAAGCGCAGCTGCCTGCCCGATGGTCCCAAGGTGGGCTCGGTGACGCTCAGCCCGCGCGGCGATTGGCGTATGCCGAGTGACGCCAGCTCGCGACTGTGGCTTGCGCAGATCGACGCGCTTAATGCAATTGACTAAGGTTGGCCAAATTGAACCAATACGGGGGTTGCAAGCGTTACACTTTTGCAATCTGATGGCCCGTATCGCGCGGCGCTCTTGTCGGAGCGCCGCGTTTTTTTATATCGAAAGGTGGCACCATGCAGGCATCGCAGCGTCTCGACCGCTTTGGCGCGGAGGTCTTCGCCTCGCTCAACAACAAACTGCTTGCGCTGAAGGCTCAGGGCAAGACCATTTATAACATGAGCGTGGGCACGCCCGACTTTAAGCCGTACGACCACGTGGTCGAGGCGCTCACTCAAGCGGCGCAAGATCCCGAGATGTGGAAGTATGCCCTGCGCGACCTGCCCGAACTCAAGCAGTCCGTGTGCGATTACTATGAGCGCCGCTTTGGCGTTTCGGGCATTACACCGTCCATGGTGCAGTCGTGCAACGGCACGCAGGAGGGCGTGGGTCATTTGGGCCTGGCCCTGCTCGATCCGGGTGACACTATTTTGGTTCCCGATCCGTGCTACCCGGTCTTTGAGGCGGGTGCCAAGATCGCCGATGCCAAGCTCGAGTACTATCCGCTGGTTGCCGAGCACAATTACCTGCCCTATGTGGCGGGTATCGATCCCGAGGTGGCCGATCGTGCCAAGTATATGATCGTGTCGCTGCCCGCGAACCCGGTGGGCTCGGTGGGCACGCCCGAGATCTACGAGGAGATCATCGCTTTCGCCCGCGAGCACGACCTGCTCATCGTCCATGACAACGCGTACTCCGACATCGTGTTCGACGGCGAGCCGGGTGGCAGCTTTTTGCAGTATCCCGGTGCGCTCGAGGTGGGCGTGGAGTTCTTCTCGCTTTCCAAGTCGTTTAACGTCACCGGTGCCCGCATTGGCTTTTTGGTCGGCCGCGAGGACGTGGTCTCTGCCTTTGCCAAGCTGCGCGGCCAGATCGACTTTGGCATGTTCTTCCCGATCCAGAAGGCTGCTATCGCCTGCCTGAACGGTCCGCGCGATGAGGTCGAGGCGCAGCGTCTGAAGTACCAGGAGCGCCGCGATGCCCTGTGCGACGGTCTTGAGGACCTGGGTTGGGAGCGTCCCAACGCGCATGGCTCCATGTTTGTGTGGGCCAAGCTTCCCGGTGGTCGCACCGATTCCATGGCGTTTTGCGAGGAGCTCATGGAGAAGGCCGGCGTTGTGGTGACGCCGGGCGCGAGCTTTGGTCCTTCGGGCGAGGGGCACG
>JAEZNV010000115.1 GCA_023441725.1 Actinomycetes bacterium
GGTCGGCGGCATAGGCGAGTACCTCGGGCGACGCATCGTCGATGTCGCACTCCAGCTTGACGATGGTCTCGGGCGCATCGGTCTCGCGGGACAGCGGAGATGTACTTCCACGTTGCATACGGTCCGGATCCTTTCCGCACGGGCTCGTTTTATTCACCCAAACGCTAGCACATCGGACGTGGCACAGGCGTGACTTTCGTCCGTCGCCGCCCTCGCTCCTATCCAAACATGTACATCAGCCTCCAAACATGTCATTTTTTGCAGCTTTTGGAGGCTGGTGTACATGCTTTGAGAGCAAGCGAGGCCGCACCGCGCGCCGCGCAGCCTTTCCAATCGATTTCGAGCTCCGGCGTGCCCGGCGTGTTGAAAGCTGCACCATTACAATGGAGCGGATTCGCTTGACGCAAAGGAGTCGCAATGTCTGCCTGCCCGCTGGTCGATTGCCATACCCACACCTCGTTTTCGGACGGACATGCCTCGTTTGAGGACAACGTTCGCGCCGCTGCTGCGGCCGGCTGCCGCGTCATGGTCTCGACCGACCATCTCACCCTGCCCGCCAGCATGGATGCCAACTGCGAAGTGCAGGTTACTGAGGGCGACCTGCCGGCACATCGTCTGGCTTTTGAGGATGCTCGCAAGCTTGCCGCGCAGATCGCGCCGGAGCTCGAGCTTATCTATGGCTTTGAATGCGATTGGTACGAGGGCTGCGAGCCTTTGGTTGAGCGCTGGTCCCAGGGCGCCGTCGTACGCCTGGGTAGCGTGCATTGGATTGGCAACCCAGACGATATCATGGCCGGCGCTGCGGGCACGGCAGGGACAGAGGGTGTCGCACGCCCCGATACGCCCGATTCGCGCTGCGGTTGGATCGACGACGACACCGACCTGCACGTTTGGGAAAACCTGGGCGTGCACGGCGTGTGGGAGCTCTATGTCGATGACTGGTGCCGCGCCTGCGAAAGCCCGCTCAACTTTGACGTGATGGCTCATCCCGACCTGATCATGCGCTTTTCGAAGGAAGGCTTTGCGCCCGATTTTGATCCCGCGCCGTTCTGGGAGCAGATGGCCGAATGCGCCCACGATACGGGTCGCCGCGTTGAGGTCTCGACCGCCGCACCGCGCAAGGGCCTCGACGACTATTACCCCTCGACGGGGCTGTTGCGCTGCTTCGCCCACGCCGAGGTACCCATCGCCTTTGGCTCGGACGCACACCGCGCCTGCGATATCTGCTGGAACATCCGCGAGGCCCAGGCCCACGCCTACGACTGCGGTTATCGAACCTACGATATCCCCCACCCCACCGGCGAATGGGAATCCACACCCCTCGCCTAACTAGTCGTTTAAGAACGTCCCCAATGACTAGTGGCGGCGGGCGTTGAGTTCGCCGGCCAGTTCGTCGAGGGTAATGCCGTAGCGCTCGAGCGTCACGAGCAGGTGATAGATCAGGTCACCGGCCTCGTAGCGAATGTGATCGTGATCGTTATCCTTGCAGGCCATGATCACCTCGCTCGCCTCCTCGGCAAGCTTCTTGAGCAGCTCATCCTCGACGTCGGTCAGCAGACGCGCGGTATAGCTCTCCTGCGGCGATGCATCACGACGACCGTGAATCACCTCGGCCAGACCTGTCAGCGTCTCACCGATATTTCCATTCTGAACATTCGCGGTGCGCACACCCATGGTTCAATCCTTTCTGGTTGGCCAAGCACCTAGTCGAGCGCCCGCCCTACGCGAGTTTTTTAAAGAAGCAGGTACGGTTGCCGGTATGGCAGGCCGGACCCGGCGAGTCGACCTTGACCAGCAGTGTATCGCTATCGCAGTCGGCCCAGAGCTCCTTGACCTCTTGCATATTGCCGCTCGGCGCGCCCTTGTTCCAGAGCTCCTGACGGCTGCGGCTCCAAAACCACGTGGTACCGGTCTTGAGCGTCAGCCCCACCGACTCCTCGTTCATCCAAGCAACCATAAGCACCTCGCCGGTGTCATACTGCTGAACCACACAAGGAATCAGCCCCTTGGCGTCGTATGTAAGCTTTGAAGGATCGGTTATCTCTTCCATTTCTCTCCCCAAATTCAAACTTCGCAGGTCGGCGAGGGTTGTCCAGGTGCCCGAGATTCCGAGCGACAAGACCGACGACGCGTACTTAAGTACGCGAGGAGGGTTGGAGCCGGAAGGTCGGGTGCCTGGACAAGCCGCAGCGCTAGAAGTCCAACCTGACAGGGATGCCTTGAGAGGCCATATACTCTTTGACTTCGCGAATGCTGAAGGTTCCAAAGTGAAAGACGCTCGCCGCCAGCACGGCGTCGGCCTCGCCCTCGATCACACCCTCGGCAAAATGCTCGAGCGTACCCACGCCGCCGCTCGCGATGACGGGGATTGGCACCGCGCGGGCCACGGCGCGGGTGAGCGCCAGGTCAAAGCCGGCCTTGGTGCCGTCGCGATCCATACTGGTCAGTAGGATCTCGCCGGCACCGCGACGAGCCGCCTCCTCGGCCCACGCCACCGCGTCGATACCCGTGGCGTTGCGGCCTCCTGCGGTAAAGACTTCCCACTTGTCGGCACCAGATGCGCCGGGCAGGCCGACGCGCTTGGCATCGATCGCCACGACCACGGCTTGGCTGCCAAACGCCGCGGCAGCCTGGCCAATCAACGACGGATCGCGCACGGCGGCAGAGTTAAGCGACACCTTGTCGGCGCCGGCGGCAACCATGGTCCGCATGCCCGCCAAGTCGCGGAAACCGCCGCCCACGGTATAGGGAATAGCGAGCTCCTCGGCTGCATGCGCCGCCATCTCGATAGTCGTCGCACGGTTATCGCTCGTGGCGGTAATGTCCAGGAAGACGACCTCGTCCGCACCCTCGCGGTCGTAGGCGCGCGCCAACTCCACCGGATCGCCCGCATCGCGCAGGCTCACAAAGTTGACGCCCTTAACCACACGGCCGTCCTTGACGTCCAGACAGGGAATCACGCGTTTGGTAAGCATGGGCTACTCCTCCCCTCGGGCGGCGACCAGTGCCTGGGCCAGCGTAAAGTTGCCCTCGTAGAGCGCACGGCCGGTAATGGCACCCTCAATAGCATCCTCACCCACCGCAGCCAGCGCGCGAATGTCATCGAGCGTAGAGATGCCGCCCGAAGCCACGACAGGAAAGCCCGCGACCTTGGCAACATGGCGATACGCCGCCACATCGATGCCCGTCTGCATGCCATCGCGCGCGATGTCGGTATACACCAGATGCTTAAAGCCCAGCTCGGAAAGCTGCGCCACGGCATCGTCGAGCGCCACACCCGCGCCGTCGCGCCAGCCGTTCACCTTGACCTGGCCGTCGCGTGCGGCAATGTCAGCCACCAGCAGCTCGCCAAAGCCTTGGGCCGCCACTTCGGCAAAACCCGGCTCGGTCACGAGCACCGTGCCTAGTGCGATGCGGCGCGCACCGTAGCCGGCCAACTCGTCGATGCGCGCGAGCGAGCGGACGCCGCCGCCCACGTCCACGGACAGACCGTCGACGCCGCAGATGGCCTTAATCGCCGCTGAGTTGGCAGCGCATGCGTCCTCGTCCTCGCCAAAGGCGGCGGACAGGTCGACAACGTGCACCCAGCTCGCGCCCTGCTCGGCAAAGGAGCGGGCGACGGCCACGGGGTCGTCGGAATATACCTTGCAACGGCTGCGGTCGCCGTGCTCCAGGCGCACGACCCTGCCGCCGATCAAATCGATTGCGGGAAACAGGATCATCGGCCAACCTCCTCGACGATGTTGACGAAGTTCTTAAGGATGCGCTGACCCAGCGCAGAGGATTTCTCGGGATGGAACTGACAACCCCACACGTTACCGTGGCGCACGATGCACGGGAAGCTCCGCGTATAGTGCGTGCGCGCCAGCACATCGGCGGCATCGGCATCGTCGGTCACCGCGTAGCTGTGGGTGAAGTACATGTTGGCGCCCTCGGCAAAACCGGCGAGCAATGGATCGGCCGCACCAGAGGGCGTCATGTGCACCTGGTCCCATCCCACGTGCGGCACCTTCAGACGGCTCGACTCCAGGCGCGTGCACGAACCGTGCATAATGCCCAGGCCATCGACCCAAAGGCCGTCGGTATGGTCGGGGGCGTTGCCGTCGGCGACCGCGCCCTCGTCCGCAGGCACACCCTCGTTGCCGCGCTCAAAGAATAGTTGAAGGCCCAGGCAGATGCCGAGCAGCGGAGTTCCGGCGGCAACGGCGTCGAGCACCGCGTCCGCCTCGCCGCTCTGGCGCATAAAGGCGATCGCGTCATAGAACGCGCCCACGCCCGGGATGACCAGGCCGTCAGCGTTGCAGATCTGCTCCGGATCGTCCGACGTGCAGGCAGCGGCACCGGCGCGCGCAAGCCCGCGCACGACGCTCGACAAGTTGCCCTTGTGGTAGTCGACCACCACGATCTTCGGTTCGCCCACGCGACCCCTCCACTTCTCATCATCCAAAACCACCACAAAGGGGACAGGCACCTTTGTGGTGGTTTTTGCCTTTGTTGCGGTTACAGCGAGCCCTTGGTGCTGGGGATGCCCTGCACGCGGGGATCCAGCTCACAGGCGTGGCGCATCGTGCGGCCCACGGCCTTAAAGGCGGCCTCGATAATGTGATGCGAGTTGCCGCCCGCCAGCTCGCGCACGTGCAGCGTGAGCTTGGCGTCGCGCGCAAAGGCGTAGAAGAACTCGACGGCCAGCTCGGTATCGAAGCTGCCCACGCGCTCGGTCGGCACGGGCAGCTCGCAGTAGGCCTGGCCGCGGCCCGAAATATCAACAGCAGCCATCACGAGCGTCTCGTCCATGGCGATCGCCGCGTCGGCAAAGCGCGTAATGCCCGCCTTGTCGCCCAGCGCCTGGCAAAACGCCTCGCCCAGCACAATGCCCGTGTCCTCGACGGTATGGTGCGCGTCGACCTCCACGTCGCCCACCGCGTGCACCGTCAGATCGAACAGACCATGGCGGCCAAAAGCGTTGAGCATGTGGTCGAAAAACAGCACGCCGGTCGAGATATCGCACACGCCGCTTCCGTCCAAGTCGAGCTTTACGACAATGTCGGTCTCGCCCGTCTTGCGGGTTACCTCGGCATAGCGGTCCATCTACATCTCCTCCTTCACCAGCGCGGCAAACGCAGCCAGCACCTCGTCGTTTTCCTGCGGGGTACCCACGGTAATGCGCAGGCAGTCCGCGAGCCCCGGCGCATAGCTAAAGTCGCGCACCAAAATCGAATACTCGTCGCGCAGACGCTCGCGCACGTGCGTGGCATGCGGCGTGCGCACGAGCACAAAGTTCGCCGCGCTCGGCCACGCCTCCACGGGCAGACCCTCGGCAGCCATTGCGTGCAGGGCACACAGTTCGCGCTCGCGCTCGGATGCAACCTGTGCCACCACGGGCGCGTACGCATCGCGGGCACGCACGCAGGCAAGCGCGGCGGCCTGGCTCAGCACGTTGACCGAATAGATCTGGCGAATCGCCGCGAACACATCGATGACCTCGGGCGCCGCGATCACATAGCCCAGACGCGTGCCGGCGGCGCCGAACGCCTTGGACAGCGTATGCAGAATCACCAGGTTGGGATGCTCGGCGATAAGCCCCTGCGCCGTGGTAGCCGCGCCAAACGAATCGTCCGCAAACTCAACGTAGGCCTCGTCGACCATGACCATGCCGGGGCACGCATCGCACAGGGCCGCGACAAAGTCGAGCGGCGCCACGTCACCCGTGGGATTGTTGGGCGAGGTCACGATCGCCAGATCGCACTCGGGAGCCGCCGCAAGCACCGCCGCATGGTCGAGCTCAAAGGTCGCCGGGTCGCGCCACGCGTCGCGCACCTCGGTCTGGCACAGCGACGCAAAGAACGCGTACTCGCTAAAGCACGGCGGGCAGTTGAGCAGGGTCCGCCCCGCGCCGCCAAACGCCAGCAGGTAGTTATAGAGCAGCTCATCGCCGCCGTTTCCCGCGCAAATATTCTCACGCGCCACGCCATGCCAGGCAGCGAGCTCATCGCGCAGGTCGTTGGACATGGGATCGGGATAGCGGTTGAGCGGCGTGGCAGCCAAGGCCGCATCAACCGCCTCGCGCACGCCAGCAGGTACGGGATAGGTGTTCTCGTTGGCCGAAAGATTGATGCGCGTGGGCGTAAAGTTGGGATCGTAGGGCTCGATACCGGCCAAGTAGGGCTGGACGAGCTCCTTCATGCGCGGCGTGAGTTCGGCCATGTTAGGCCTCCCCGCCGGTCGCGCCAGCGGCACCGCCCGCAGCCGCCGCCAGGTCCACGCCCTCAGCAACCGTCGTCACGGCGTCGCCCGGCCAAGCGACCTTGGTCAGGTCGGCCGCGGCCAGCGACGCGGCACTTACGGCATCCTCGCCCTGCTCCAGCACGCGGCGACGCAGAGCAGCGGAAAGCGCGTGTGCCCACAGGCCCTCGGCCTCGGCCAGACGCTGCGTGGCGGGAGCGTCGGAGAGCAGGCCCTCGGGCGTATAGCAAATGACACTCGAGCGCTTGACGAACTCCTCCACCGAAAGCGGGTTGGAGAACATGGCGGTGCCGCCGGTCGGCAGCGTGTGGTTGGGGCCGGCAACGTAATCGCCGAGCGGCTCGGAGCTCCAAGCGCCCACAAAGATGGCGCCGGCGTTGCGAATGCCGCCGAGCAGGCCCATCGCGTCCTTGCAGTGCAGCTCCAGGTGCTCGGGCGCCACGGTATTCACCGCCTCGACGGCGGCAGCCATGTCGGCGGCCACCACGATGGCGCCCTCATTGTCGAGCGAAGCGCGCGTGATCTCGGCACGTGGCGACTGCGCTACCAGAATGTCGATACCCGCCTCAACCTCGTGCGCAAACTGCTCGTCGCAGGTCACCAGATAGCAGGCTGCCAGCGGATCGTGCTCGGCCTGAGCCATCAGGTCGGCCGCGACCACCATAGGCTTGGCCGTGGCATCGGCCAGCACGCAGACCTCGGAGGGACCGGCGACCATGTCGATACCCACGTCACCCGAGACAATCTGCTTGGCAGCGGCGACAAAAGCGTTACCCGGCCCGGTAATCTTGTCGACGCGCGGAATGGTCTCGGTACCATACGCCAGTGCGGCCACGGCCTGGGCGCCGCCCACCATATAGATCTCGTCCACGCCGCCGAGCTTTGCCGCGGCGAGCGTGTAGGGGCTGATCAGGCCGTCCTTTTGCGGCGGGGTCACCATGACCACGCGCTCAACGCCGGCGACCTTGGCGGGAATGGCGTTCATAAGCACGGTGGAAGGGTACTGTGCACGACCGCCCGGCACATAGATGCTGGCCGCAGCAAGCGGGGTCACCTTAACACCGAGCATCGTGCCGTCCGCACGCGTGGTAAACCAGCTCTGCTCGACCTCGCGCTGGTGGAACTCGCGAATCTGGCGCGCGGCCTTCTCGAGCGCGGCGACAAAGGCCGGGTCGAGGCCTTCGAGCGCGGCATCGATCTGCTCCTGCGGCAGGCGGAAGCTCTGAAGATCAACACCGTCAAAACGCTGGCAGTAATCGCGCACCGCAGCATCGCCGTTGGCACGCACGTTGGCTACGATATCGCGGGCGGCGTCAACAATTTTTTGCGGTAGCACGCCCTTGCGGTTGAGCTGATTGGTAACGAGACGCTCGCCGGGAGCAAGTTTGATGGTCTTCATATCGGTATCCCCTATCGGTCGAGATTGTGTTCGAAAAACGAGAGGCCGGGCGGCGGCGCCAATTGGCCCGCAGCCTGTACGTTGGGGCGCCCGTGCGCGCTCGCGCTATTGTGCCGAGCCCGCGACGGGCTCAAAATGCTTGTCCTTCACGGCCGCCACCAAGCGATCTGCCAGATTGCGCACGCGCGGATCCAAGCGAGCGGCACCCGGGTTGACAAAGAAGCGGGCCGTGCAGTCCATAATGCGGCCGGTGATGACCAGGTCGTTGTCGCGCAGGGTGGCACCCGTGGCGGTAATGTCCACGATGCGATCGGTCATGCCGACAATGGGGCCCAGCTCGATGTTGCCGTGCAGCGAGACGATATCGGCGTTCACGCCGCGCTCGGCATACCAGGCACTCGCGATGCGCGGGTACTTGGTTGCCACGCGAAGCGAACCGCGGCGGGCATAGTTTCGCTCGGCCTGCCCGGCGCGCCATGCGGGCTCCGCCTCGATAAAGGTGCACAGGCCATAGCCCAGGTCGACCAGCTGCAGCAAGTTGAGGTCGGCCTCGATGAGCGAGTCCCAGCCGCAGATGCCACAGTCGGCACCGCCGCAGCCCACAAAGGCAGGCGCATCGCTGGGGCGCACGATGACAAACTCGATATCGCCGACCGTGCCCTCGCCAGCACGCGTGTCGCGACCGCGCACAATCAGGTGACGGCCGGGATCACGCAGCTCAGAGACGTCCAGGCCCGCGGCCTCGAGCACGTCGAGCGTATCGGCCTTAAGCGAGCCCTTGGGCACGGCGATGCGCAGCGGACCCTCGGCACCACGGCCCGCGGCGTGATCGCTATCGGAAGCGGCGTCCTCGGCCGAGGTACGCGCGGCCTCCAGACGCTCGAGCGAAAAGGCAAAGCCCGCCGCCGGCACCTCGATGCCGTCGCCGAACGCGCCGGTAAAGATGGAGTCATAGCGACCGCCCGAGCCCACCGGATCGGGCAAGCCGCCGGCATAGGCCTTAAAGACCAAGCCCGTGTAGTAATCAAAAGAGTTCATGATGGAGAAGTCGAACGACAGCACCTGGGCGTCCTTGGGAGCCAGGCCCTCGACCAGGGCACGCAGCTCGCGCGTCAGCGGCGCGGCGATACCGGCAGCCTCCAGCAGCGCGTCCACGCGGTCGAGTACCTCGGCACCGCCGTGCAGACGCGGCAGCTCGCTAATGGCGGCCTTGACGGCATCGGACTCGGTGCTTGCCGCCACGCGGGCATCGAGGCCCACAAAGTCGTTGGCGTGCACGCAGCGCAGGGCCTCGGCGGCCAGCTCGCGATCCTCGCACGCCGCGAGCAGCTCCTTAAACGGACGCACGCTACCTGCGATAATGCGCGCATCGGGCAGTGCCAGCTTGCGCACGGCCTCGGCCACGAGCGAGACGATCTCGACATCGCCCGCGGTATCGCCCGCACCGATAAGCTCAAAGCCCAGCTGTGTAAACTGGCGCGAGCCGCCGGCATTGCGCTGACACTCGCGAACCACCGGCGCCTCGTAGCGCAGGCGCAGGGGCAGGTCGGCCGCGCGCATGCGGGTCGAAACCAGGCGCACGATCGGCAGCGTGTTGTCGGGACGGACCACCAGCAGGCGTCCGTCGTCGTCAAAGAGCTTAAACGGCGTGTCCGCAATGCGGCCGCCCTCCTCGAGCGAGCCCTTGTCCTCGAGCAGCGGCGTCTCGACCGGAAGGTAATGATGCTCCCTAAAGCAGCCCTTCACCGTCAGCGCGATCTCCTCGCGCGCTTGAGCCTCCTCGGGCAATATGTCCCGGAATCCCCACGGTGTGGCCGTCATCTGGTGAGCCTCCTCATGCTGCGTTTCATATAGAACAGAAGACCGGCATAGCTCCGCCGGTCTTCTGGGTACTTTAGCATACTAGAGTACTTGCGGGGAGAATCGTCTCCCACGGCTCACAGCGTATTCATTTGGAAACATAGGGCGAGCGATTAGCAGTAGTCTCTTGTCACAACGCAAAAAGGGCGCCCGCGCGAATGCGGGCGCCCTTGTGTAGGGCCGAAATATCAACCAGAAATATCAACCAGCCAAGATATCGGGCCCGCGATCAGCCCTTAGTAGTCGAACTGGTGGTAGTAGCGGCGGTACTTGAGGTTGTGCTTGGTGACCAGCTCGTAGTTGCGGGCGAGGCGGTCGGTGGTGAGCACGGAGAGGATCCACGGGGACACGATGACGCGGAAGTCGTCGTCCAGGCCCGGGATGGCGTACTCGGCGGTATCGATGATGACGTAGTCCTCGTCGCCGGTCACGCCGCTGGTGAGGAAGGCGCGGACGCGCTCGTCGAGGGCGCGGCACTCGTCCTCGCCCATGAACAGGAATACCGGGACGCCGGGCTCGAGCAGCTCGAGCGTGCCGTGGAAGAAGTCGTGCGAGGTGATGTGGCGGATGCGCTTCCACTGCATCTCCTCGAGCAGGCACATGGAGTACAGGACGGTCTCGCCCCACA
>JAEZNV010000070.1 GCA_023441725.1 Actinomycetes bacterium
AGCTCGCGCTGGCTCATGACGTTGACGGCAGAGTCAAAGTCCAGGATATGCAGAATCGCGTGATTGATTTTCATATACGGCATTCCGTTCTAGATCGATTTCGGCACGAACCAGTATAGCGGTCGAGCCCGCCCCAGGCGCATCGAAGATTGGTGCATCGGGGACAGGTTGCTTTGCACCAATGGCTAGCGCAGGAGCTCGGACTGCCAAGTCTCGAGCTGTTCTGCCAAACTCTTGCCGGCAGCGGGCATGTCGATCTGGGGTCGTTTGGGCAGCAGTGCGCATTTAAGGATTGCCGCGATGGTCTGCGAGACAAAGCGTCGCGTATCCTTGTCAAAGCCTTGCGTAGCCTGGAGCATCACGGGCAGGCTCTCGCGCAGATTCCCAGCGATATCCGCAAACCGCTCAGCACCCGTAGCCTCAAACACGGAGAACAACGCATCTACAAAACGCTCGCGCTCGCTAGGCGACACTGCAAGCAGCATCTCGCGAATAGAGCCATCAACGTATCGAGCACCGGCGGACAGGCGCTCGCAGTACACGAAGTCGCGACCATCAACCACCCAGCTAAAGGGATTGTGTTGCAGCAGGCTGAACTCGGTGCTCTCAACGATGGCATAGTCCTCCTGTGTCTCGAACATCATGCCAAAGATCGACGACCGAGGTAGCGTCTTGTCGATTCGACCGGAAAGATCGGCAAAGGCGTCGCCGTTCAGGAACTCCTCGACGAAACCCGGACCATCATGGGAATATGCCCGTTCGATTCGCTCACGGGCGACATCGGAGCACATTGCCGCACCGTACACCGCAAGGTTTCCACCCTTGGAATGACCTCCGCACAAAAGCGGCCCGTCAATCGCATCCGCCGCCTCGTCCACATAACGTGCCGCGGATTCCTGGGCCGGCACAGGACACCGGAACGCCATGTTAAAGTCCTCTTTCCAACCCACAATCGTGCTGTCGGTCCCCCGGAAGGAAAGGTAACTAAACCCCGCCGGAAACCGGAACGCCATGGCTGCAAACTGCTCCGTCGCCACCACATCGCTCACAGCACGATAGCCGCAAACGTGCACGCCACGGTAGCGAGGACTTGCTGCCACGGCCTCCAACAAGGCCCTGCTCCCCTCCGGGTCCCACAAGTCGTCAATCATGTCCCGATAGCACTCGGCACGCAGCAGCTCGCGTACGTCCAGGCCCTGCCAGTTCGTCAGCTCCGCCATATCACCCGGCAAACGCAAATAGGACAACCACGCAAAGACCAGGCTATCCACCGCGCAGAACGGCCGCTCCTCAAACGAATCAAACGCCGTCTGGGCATAGGTCAAAAAATTAGGCGAATCCGACATGGCCCTCCCATCGACTATAGTGCATTGGGGTCAGGTTACTTTGCACCAAAAAAGCGCCCGGGCCGCGTGGACTCGGACGCCTTCATTGTAGCTTTTCGCTCTAGCGAGCTTGATTTAGCAGGAGAAATCGACGCTGTCGATGATGTCCTTGAGGGCCTTGGCGGAGACGGTGAGCTCATGCTGCTCGTCATCGTCCAGCGGCACGGGGACGCGGCAGACAACGCCGTCGCGGCCAACGACGGTCGGCATGGAGATGGCAAGATCGGACAGGCCATACTCGCCCACCATGAGCGAGGAGACAGGCAGAACGGTCTGCTCATCGCGCATAACGGCGGTGCAGATGCGCTTGACGGCCATGGCGACGCCATAGTAGGTGGCGTGCTTCTTCTCGATGATGGTGTAGGCGGAGTTCTTGACGTCCTCGGCGATGCGCTTCTCGGCGGCCTCATGCTCCAGATGGCCGTGAAGCTCGCAGAAGGTGTTCAGCGGCACGCCGGCAACCTGGGCGCTGGACCAAGCGACGAACTCGGAGTCGCCGTGCTCACCCATGACATAGGCCTGAACGTCGCGCGGGTCAACCTCGACGTGGGCACCAAGCATCTGCTGCAGACGGCCGGTGTCGAGCACGGTACCGGAACCGATGACGTGGCCCTCGGGCAGGCCGGACATCTTGATGGCGGCGTAGGTCAGAACATCGACCGGGTTGGAGACGATGAGCAGAATGCCGTCGAAGCCGGACTTCTTAATCTCGGGGATAATGGACTTAAAGATGTTGACGTTCTTGTTGACCAGGTCCAGGCGGGTCTCACCGGGCTTCTGGGCAGCGCCAGCGGTAACGACAATCATGGCGGCGTCGGCGACATCGGAATAATCGCCGGCGTAGATCTTCATCGGCTCGGCAAACGTCATGCCGTGCGCGATATCCAGAGCCTCACCCTCGGCGCGGTTCTTGTCCACGTCGATGAGGACCATCTCGGAGAACAGACCACTCTGCATCAGCGCGAACGCCGAAGACGAACCGACGAAACCGCAGCCGACAATAGCGACCTTCTTCTCGTTAACCATAAGAAACTCCCATCTCACTCCACAAACAAGCCGCCCGGGAACGACCCGAGCGGCTTGTCGTAATCCCAATACATCCAATCGGGACTTTGATTATGCTCCTATTCGCAGCCAAAAATCGACCGTTTACCGAAATTGTTTGCAGGATTCGTAAGATAACTGCACGAAATCGGTTTCGATATATTGACGAGGCGAAATAGCTTTCTAATACAGGCCCGCCTCGCGAATGGCCTCGACAGCCAAAGCAAT